>SHXO01000075.1 GCA_009693245.1 Betaproteobacteria bacterium
TGTAACGCACCACCTCAGCTTTGAATTCCACCGAAAACGCGCGACGCTTCAACTGCTCTTTCTTAATGACTTCCAGTACGCTATGCTGCTTAACTGCTTTCATGATTTCTCTTTCGTTAAGTCATCAACAGAAAGCTTACAGGATCAGTTGGCCTACCGAACGCTGCCCTCCATCGTGGAATACGTCCTGATCGGCCAGGACGAAGCCAGGGTTGAAATTCACAGGCGAAGCGGCGGCATCGGATGGGAAAAAATCGAATACACCGGCGCGGAACTAGTCCACTTGGCCAGCGTCGATCTGAAAATCTCGATGCGTGACATCTACGACTGTGTGCCTATCGAGTCCTTGGAACGCGGGCCGGGCGAACTCTAAGCAATACCTCGCTTCCTCACCCTCGGTCCCTACCCATGAATCTCCCAGTTCGGACGGGGAGCACGACGCTCCCTTCTCCCCTCGGGAGAAGGGTTGTGGATGAGGGAAGAGACTCCACGACAGGTTCATGGCCGCATTTCGCGGCGAAAACGTCGTGGAGTCTCTCCCGGCGGGCGAGGGAGGGCTGTCAAACCTTCAACGGCTTATACCGAATCCTGTGCGGCCGCGCGCCCTCTTCGCCTAAACGCTTCTTCTTGTCCGCCTCGTATTCCTGGTAGTTGCCGTTGAAGAACACCACTTGCGAATCGCCTTCGAAGGCCAGCATGTGGGTGGCGATGCGATCCAGGAACCAGCGGTCGTGGGAGATCACCAGCACGCAACCGGCGAATTCGAGCAGCGCGTCTTCCAGCGCACGCAACGTCTCGACGTCGAGGTCGTTGGACGGCTCATCGAGTAGCAACACGTTCCCGCCCGCGATCAAGGTCTTCGCCAAATGCAAGCGTCCGCGCTCGCCGCCGGAGAGGTTGCCCACGATTTTCTGTTGGTCCGTGCCCTTGAAGTTGAAGCGGCCGATGTAGGCACGCGAGGGCATTTCGAATTTGCCGACGGTGAGAATATCGGCACCATCGGAGATGGCTTCCCACACGGTCTTATCGTTGGGCAATGTGTCGCGGGACTGGTCAACGGAGGCGAGTTTGACCGTTGGACCGATGATGATTTCTCCACTATCGGGTTTCTCCTTGCCGTTGATCATGCGAATCAGCGTGGACTTGCCCGCGCCGTTGGGGCCGATGACGCCGACAATGGCGCCGGGTGGAATCTTGAAGCTGAGTTTGTCGATGAGCAGCCGCTCGCCGTAGCCTTTGCTCACATTATTGAATTCGATTACGCTGCCACCCAAGCGCTCGGCCACGGGAATGAAGATCTCCTGGGTTTCGTTACGCTTCTGGTATTCGACGGAACTTAGCTCCTCGAAACGGGCGATGCGAGCCTTGGCCTTCGCTTGGCGGCCCTTCGGGTTTTGCCGTACCCACTCCAATTCTTTCTTGATGGTTTTCTGGCGCGCGGACTCGGAGGATTCTTCGACCTTCAGCCGCTCTTCTTTTTGCTCCAGCCACGAGCTGTAATTGCCCTTCCACGGAATGCCGTGGCCGCGGTCCAATTCGAGAATCCACTCGGCGGCGTTGTCGAGAAAGTAGCGGTCGTGGGTGACGGCCACCACGGTGCCTGGGAAGCGCGTAAGGAATTGTTCGAGCCACTCCACAGATTCGGCATCGAGGTGGTTGGTGGGCTCATCCAGCAGAAGCATGTCGGGTTTGGAGAGGAGTAAACGGCAGAGCGCAACGCGGCGCTTCTCGCCCCCGGAAAGGTTGGCGACGGTGGCCTCCCACGGCGGCAAACGCAGCGAGTCGGCGGCGATTTCCAGTTGGTGTTCGCTATCGGTACCGGAAGTGGCAAGAATGGCTTCGTACTTGGCTTGGCCGGCGGCGAGCTTATCGAAGTCCGCATCGGGCTCGGCGTAGGCCGCGTAGATTTCGTCCAACTTCTTCTTGGCTTGCATGACCTCGCCCATGCCCTCTTCCACCGCCTCGCGCACGCTGCTCTGGGGGTTGAGTTGCGGCTCTTGGGCGAGATAGCCGATCTTGATGCCCGGCATGGGGATGGCCTCGCCTTCGATCTCCGTATCCACTCCGGCCATGATCTTGAGGAGCGTGGATTTACCGGAGCCATTCACGCCCAGCACGCCGATCTTGGCGCCGGGGAAGAAGCTAAGCGAGATGTCCTTGAGAATCTGGCGCTTGGGCGGAACGATCTTGCCCACCCGCATCATGGTGTAAACGTATTGAGCCATGGAGTTACCTGAAACTAACAAAGCCCGCGATTATGCAGGAGGGCGCAGTCAAACGCACGCCCATCCCGCTTATTTTGCCGCGATGATCTCCAGTTCGAAGAGCATATTGGGCCACACCAACTCATCCACGAAGCTCAGCATTGACGCCGGCCGCGCGGCGCCTAGGTATTTTGACCTGATGGGACGGTAGGCTTCCAGGTCCGAACGGCGGGTCAGATACTGGGTGATCTTGACGATATCCTCCACGCCCATTCCGGCCACCTGAAGCATGCGCAGGCAATGCTACCAGGCCAGTTCTGCTTGCGCGGAAAACTCCTCCGGCAGCTTGCCTTCCGGATTCAGACCGGGCGTACCGGAAGTGACCAGCCAGCGCGCACCCGCGGGCACTTCCACTGCGTCGCTATAGGTACCGATCTTCGCGGCCACGCCAATATTTCGAGCGATGTTCATGTCAGGTCTTCCTCAATGAGTTCCATAAGTGCATTACAGCATAAGCGCGCAGGGGCCGCCATTGTTCGCTTATCTTCAAAGCCTCCTTGGGCGAGCACCCGCCCAGGGCTTTGCATAGGGCGAGATCGGAATGAGGAAAGGCGTCGGGCCAAGCCAGCGCACGCATGGCGATGTACTGCGCGGTCCACTCGCCCACTCCACGGATGGAGCGCAGCGCGGCCAAAGTGGGTTCTACCGGCGCGCCAGGGCGTAGATCCAACATGCCAGCGACGATGGCCTTGGCAATATCGAGGATGGCTTGGGAGCGTGCCGCGACCACACCAAGCGACGCGATCGTAGCGATGCGGCGCCGTGCGACATCGCCAGCCTTGGGGAAGACCACGCTTACCCTTGGCGCCTCCATGCGCCGGCCAAAGGCAGCGGCGAAACGACCCGCGAGAGTACGTGCGCCTCGCACCGTAATTTGCTGGCCAAGAATCGCGCGCACCGCAAGCTCGAAACCATCCATGGCACCTGGTAGGCGCAGCCCTGGATTGGGCGCGGCCAAGCCGCCCAACGCCGCACTGACTTCCCGCGGATCGCGCTGAATATCGGTGAGGTGTTGCACTCTTTCGATTACCTTCGGCGCAACGCCAGCGAGCGACGGCGAGATACGAAGCGCCAAAGCATGCTGGCCTGGCAATGGCTCTATTCGAATCCAGCCCAGATACTCGCCGCCAGGTTCCGTGATGCGCACCGTGCGCGTGTATGCGAGGCCCTCGACAGACTCCACGCCATCGATGGCGCGGTCCGCCAAGAAGCGCTGCATGGCGGGCCAATCGTAGGGCGGCTGGTAAGGAAGTTCTACGTTAATGACCGCTGTCCATGCGTGCACTGCCGCACGTGCTCGTACATCACGATGGCCGCGGCCACGCCCGCATTTAGAGATTCCGTCTGCCCGCTCATGGGAATTCTGCAACGCTGCGTGGTGGCACCGAGTAAAGCGCAGGACAGCCCCGCGCCTTCCGCGCCCACCACCACCGCCAACGGCGTAGGGAGTGAGATGTCGTAAACGGTTCGCTGCGCGCGCGGATCGCACGCGACGGAAGTGCCCGCGAAACCGCGCAACACTTCTCCCAGGGCGGCATCCTCTTCGATGCAAAGACCGAAGTGCGCGCCCATGCCTCCGCGCAGGCACTTCGGCGACCAAGCATCGGCGCAACCGGGCGAAAGATAGATTTGGGAGAAGCCCGCCGCGCGGGCAGTGCGAAGCATGGAGCCCAAGTTGCCAGGATCTTGTATGCCTTCCAGCAGAAGGCAATTCGCCGTGGCATTGGCTGCCGCGCGCGGGATCGTAACGACTGCCACGATTCCAGAAGGCGTTTCGGAGGGACTCAAGGACTTGAACGCGGCATCTTCCACGACGCAAACTCGTTGCGATTCGGCACGATCCGCCAGGGCGCGAATCTCTGGCCGGCCAAGGCCCGATTGCGATACCGCGATATCCACTGGCCCGTTGTTCGTGTCACCGAGATAGGCCGCGACCAGATGCGGACCGTCCAATACGGTCTGCCCTACCTCTCGCCGCACAGCGGTGGAGGTAAGAAGTTTGCGAAGGTGCTTGAGAAATGGATTGTCCCGCGAGGCGATGCGCTTCATGGGCCAAGTCTATACCTCAACGCACCGGTAACGGAGCCTCCGTGGTGGGGCTCACGGTATGCGCCAAGGCTTGCCACGCTGCTACGCTCAAGCGCTTGAACAATCCGTACCGGGCTTCGTCCAGTTCCCGGCTCGCGCGCCCGGCATCGGCAAAAAGAAAAAATGCAGGCGCTCCCTTGACATGCACGGCGAAGGCAAAGAAATCCCGGCTGGCGAGCCGCTCGGAGAGAGGCGGAGGAACCAAGTCCAAGAGTTTGGGGCGCGCGGCCTTGGTGGCCCATAGGCCTTGCTGGCGCTGCATCACTTGCGCGAAGAGATGGCGCGTTTTCAAGCCGAAGGATAGTTCGTTGGGAATCAGCCATGCGTCGGCCAGCAATGCATACTTGGTGTCCACCCGTTCGTCGAGAGGGTTGACTTCGCCCCACCACAAACGGCGCAGCCCCAGCCCCTTGGACAAGGCGAAGAACAAACAGGCCGTCACGCTTTGCGAATTGCAATGCCTCGGATCGGAAGCGGCCAGTTGCTCGATCACTTGTTCGGCGATTTGCGTTTGAATTTTTCCCAATACCGGGGTGTCTTCCTCTTCCGCGGGCCAGTCTCCCGGAAGCATGTGCAGCCATGCGAGCGCCGGCCGCACGCCGAAAGTTTGCCAGTTGCGCGCCGCCTGCACGGCAGCCCAGCGAATTCGCGCGCTCACTTGGTCCGCTTGCCCCGTGACCAGTTTCTCGATATGAGCGATATCGTGAGGAATGGCGGCGTCGTACCAACCATGGGCGGAGTGGCGGGCAAGCGCCACGGACAGCGTGACGCTCAGCACGCGCGGTTTGTCCGCGTGATCGTCGTCCAGCAATTGCAGAAACAAGTTGGGCAAATTCCACGCGCGCGCCAGTGCCAGTTCCAACTCCACCAGGGTAAATCCCAGGGTGAGGTTCTGAGCGGTGGCGCTACGCAATCCGGGCATGTGGCGAACCATGTGCTCCAACTGTAGTTCCAACCTGGGCGCCGTGGCCCACAGGAGGAGTTCCGCCAAGTCGTGCAAAAGAGCTCTGATGACGATCTCGTCGACCTCCACGTCGAAGCGCAGCCCGGCGATGGCCAGCGCGTAATGCGCGGCATGATCGGCGCGGCTCATCACGCCCAAGGCCCCTTGCAGCGCGACGGGATAGGGTGCGAGCACGTCCTCGATGGCATTGAGATCCGCGCAATGGCGGAAGAAACTTCCCAGGCCGAACATCATCAGCACGCGTTCGATGGTGGTGATCTCGGTCAACTGGCGTTGCGTGATACGCGACTGGGAATAACGCAGAACGTGCAAAGCCATCAGCGGGTCTTGCAGCACCACCTTGGACACGTCGCGCGCGGTGATGCTTTCCTCGCGCGCCTTGAGTTCCGCGAGGCCGCGAAGGGTGGCGCGCAGCACGGGCACCTTGGTGCCCTAGAGCGACCGGACCCAGTCCTTCAGTGACAGCATGGGTAGCGGCTCAAGGTGTGCGCATTCAGAGGCGCCAGAGATAGAGCTTGCGCTTGATGGGGCCTGGCACCACGAGAATTTCCTTGGGTGCCACGCCCACGACGGGGAAGGAGTTGCTGATGAATAGCGTGCCGGGGCGCATCTCGCGGCGCACCTTTTCCCACAGAGCGCTCATGGGCACTGGCGAAAGAAAGGCATAGACCACGTCGTAACGCGATAGGTCCAGATTCCAAAAATCCTTCCAGTTCACGTTGCAGTTTTTGCGCAACGCAAGGCGCAGGCGGCTAATCCAATAGGGCAAGGGCGCCAATTCCACGCCCTCGCAGGCGATACCGGGGAAGCGCCGAGCGACGTGTGCCAGCACGCTGCCAGAGCCGCTGCCTATGTCGAGGAACGTGCTCCCCTTCTCGCGTTCCAAAATTTCGGCGACCACCCGGCAGCCTGCCCCGCTGGTGAGGTACAACGGCACTTGCGTGCGGTAAGAACTCCAGTACACCAAACCCAAGGCCACGAATCCGCTAAGGAACCAATCCGGGCTCAACTCGGAGCCTGTCGCCACCAGCGCCACCGGCACGAAGCCCACGTTGATCGGTATCCACCACGGGGCCAGCCCCAGCATCCTGCCCGCCACCGCCGCCACAAATCCGTGGCAAAGGGCGGCGCTCAACTCCCCCCAGCGGTCCGGAACGGGCAGCATCCAAAGCAGGAGCAACGTAACGCCAGCACCGGCGGCCTGCGCCAGCATGGCGAGGACGATCGGAGGTGTGGCTCGGTGTGGCTTGGCCGTGGCCTCCTTATTAAGGCTTGGCAGGCTCAGACGTAGTGACATGGGCTGTTTCCTGTTTGACTGCCTCCGCTTGGCTTGCCTTGCTGATGTCCGGCGCGCTCTGAATATCCTTCGCGTCGATGACACCTCCATCCTTAGCGGCGATTTCCTCCGCCTTTTTGTTCATCACGATCAAACTGACACGGCGGTTGATCGGATTGGCCGGGTCGTATGGATCCAGCATCACGGAGGAGGAAAGCCCGATCACTCTTACGATACGGTTTTCTTCCATCCCCCCCCCGAGATCAGTTCCCGGCGCACCGAGTTGGCCCGGTCCGCGGACAACTCCCAGTTGCCATAGCCTTTCTCCCCGCCTGGATAGGGCACCGAATCGGTATGACCCGACACGCTGATACGGTTGGGCACATCGTTCAAGAACTTTCCGATCTCGCGCACAAGCTCCTTCGTGTAGAGCTGCAATTGCGCGCTGCCAGAGGCGAACATGGGGCGGCTTTGCTAGTCCACGATCTGAATGCGCAAACCCTCGGCGGTGATATCGATCAAGATTTGATTATTGAACTGGTTGAGGATGGGATTGGCCTCGATGGCTGCCACCATCTTTTCCTGGAGTTCCTTGAGAGCCTTCTTTTCCTTTTGCGCGGTCTTGGCTTCGGACTCCGACACTTCGGTGACCTGTTGCCCCGAGGCCTTGGGCCCGCGCTTTTCCTGGCCCGTGCTGCGCGTCAAATCGGTGCCCCCGCCCTTGATGATGCTGGTGGCGTCCCCCGCTCCGCTGCCGCCCATCAAGGACACCTTCAACGGATTCTTGAAGTGCGAGGAGATGCCTTCGCGGTCGGCCTTGGTGGTGGACCCCAGCAACCACATCAACAAGAAGAAGGCCATCATGGCCGTGACGAAGTCGGCGTAGGCGATTTTCCACGCGCCGCCGTGGTGGCCGCCGCTCACCTTCTTGACCCGCTTGATGACTATGGGTCTTTGGGACTCGTCGCTCATTATTTCTTGCGGCCATTGACCGCGTCCTCCAATTCCTGGAAGGTCATGCGCTCGGTGGAGAACAGCGTCTTGCGGCCAAATTCCACCGCCACCTGCGGGGCGTAGCCGTTAATGCTGGCTAGCAACACCACCTTCATGCATTGGTAGATCTTGCTACCCTCGTCCATCTTTTGTTCGAGCTGGCTCGCGATGGGCGCCACGAATCCGTAGGAAATCAAAATCCCGAGGAAGGTACCCACCAGGGCGCCACCGATCATCTTGCCGAGGATTGCCTGGGGCTGGCCCACGGATCCCATCACGTTCACCACCCCCATCACCGCCACGATAATGCCGAATGCCGGCACCGCATCGGCCACTTTGGACATGACGTGGGGCGCGACGTGAGCTTCCTGGTGGTGGGTTTCGATTTCGGCATCCATCAGCGCCTCGATCTCCAGCGCGTTGAGGTTGCCTCCCACCATGATGCGCAGATAGTCCGTCAGAAACTCCACGGCATGGTGGTTATTCAGAAAGGCGGGATATTTGGTAAATATGGGACTGCCCTCAGGGTTGTCCACATCGCCCTCTAAGGACATCAAGCCCTCCTTGCGAATCTTGGTGAGCAGTTCGTACATCATGGCCAGCATGTCCATGTAAAACGACTTCGAGTAGGCCGATCCATTGAACAATGACGGCAAGGCGCCCAAGGTAGCCTTGATGGCCTTGGTACCGTTACCGGCCACCATGCCCCCGATCATGAGACCGATAAGCGCCACATACTCCGTCGGTACCCATAGCGCCGCCAAGGAGCCGTAAATGGCGTACGTCCCCACCGATGCCGCCAGAATGATTACGTAACCGATTATGAGAAACATCTATGTCCCTAGAAGCTCGCCCAAAGCGGACGTAGTCCCTTGTTCTTAGTGAGATTCAGGACATTGGCATCGCCACCATTGCCATCTCTCGCCCGCGCAGGAGCGGGCGAGAGAGTTAACGGTAGGAGACGATTGAGACTTTAGACAAACAAGCGGGCGGGGAAGCCTGCTACGTGGACGCCTAGATCAGGCGGCGGCCTCTTCCATGCGTGAGGCGCGCTTGCGCTCATGCTCTTTCAAGTAGCGCTTGCGGATACGGATGGATTTCGGTGTGACCTCCACCAATTCATCGTCCGCGATGAACTCCACGGCATACTCCAGGTTGAGCTGGATGGGCGGTGTCAGCGAAATGTTTTCGTCCTTGCCAGCCGCGCGGATGTTGGTGAGCTGCTTCTCCCGCACGGGGTTGACCACCAGGTCATTGTCGCGCGCATGGATCCCCACGACCATGCCTTCATAGACGGGATCGTTGGGTTTGACGAACATGCGCCCGCGCGGATCGAGTTTCCAAAGCGCGTAGGCCACGGCCACCCCGTCATCCTGGGAAATCAAGACGCCGTTGCGGCGCTGGGGCATCTCGGGTTTGAGAGGCCCGTACTCGTCGAAAACGTGCGAGAGCAAACCGGTGCCGCGAGTCAAGTTGAGAAACTCGTTTTGAAAGCCGATCAACCCGCGGGCGGGGATGATGTATTCCAAGCGCGTGCGGCCCTTGCCGTCGGGCTGCATGTCCTGCAAATCCCCACGGCGCGTGCCCAGCGCCTCCATCACCGCGCCTTGGTGAGTGTCCTCCAGATCCACCGTGAGCAACTCGTAGGGCTCGCAGCGCTGGCCGTCGATTTCCTTGTACAGCACTTGCGGGCGGGACACGGCCAATTCATAACCTTCCCGGCGCATGTTCTCGATCAAGATGGTGAGGTGCAATTCGCCGCGGCCCGAGACGCGAAACACGTCCGCGTCAGCCGTATCTTCCACGCGGAGCGCCATGTTGGACATGGTCTCGCGATAGAGACGCTCGCGCACCTGGCGGCTGGTGACGAACTTGCCTTCCCGTCCCGCGAGAGGCGAGGTATTCACCTGAAAATTCATCGTAAGCGTGGGTTCGTCCACGGTCAGCATGGGCAAGGCTTCCGGTGTTTCCGTATCGGCAATGGTGCAACCCAGGGTGAGTTCCTCGATGCCTTGGATCAATACGATGTCACCCGCCACGGCCTGCGACACGGGAAGGCGCGCCAAACCCGAAAAACCGAATAGCTGGGTGATGCGTGCCTTCTTGGGCGCCGCCTCTCCTGCCAGTAGTAACACTTCCTGCGGGGAACGCAGCGTTCCCCGCTGTATCCGGCCCACGCCGATACGGCCGGTGTAAGTGGAGTAATCCAGGGCGCTGATCTGAAGTTGTAATGGTGCGCCGGCATCGCCATCGGCCGCGGGAACCTGGCCGATGATGGTGTCGAACAAAGGCTTCAGGTCAGCATTGGGTTTGTTCAGATCCAAGGTGGCCCACCCTTGCAACGCCGAGGCGTAGACCACCGGGAAATCCAATTGGTCTTCGGTGGCACCCAGCCGGTCGAACAAATCGAAAGTTTGGTTGACTACCCATTCCGCCCGCACACCATGGCGGTCAACCTTGTTCACCACCACGATGGGCTTCAGCCCGCGCGCGAGTGCCTTGCGCGTAACGAAGCGTGTCTGCGGCATGGGACCTTCCACGGCATCGACCAGCACCAGCACGCCGTCCACCATGGACAGGGCGCGCTCGACTTCCCCGCCGAAATCACGGTGGCCGGGGGTATCCACGATATTGATGTGCACGTCGCCGTAATCCACCGCGGCATTCTTGGCCAGGATGGTGATGCCGCGCTCGCGCTCGATGTCGTTGCTGTCCATCACGCGCTCGGTCACATGCTGGTGCGCCTCGAAGACTCCGGCCTGGCGGAGCATCTTGTCCACCAAGGTGGTCTTGCCGTGATCGACGTGAGCGATGATGGCGATATTGCGTACGGAGCGGAGCATGTCGGGCTTCATGGGGCGGGGCAAAAGGGCGCGGATTCTAGCATGGGAGATGTTACAAGCCTGCTATGGTGAGCAGCTTGTAGGCCAGGGTACCCATTACCTCGCATTGCGCTCGATGAATTCGTCCACTCTGGGCCAAAATCCCGGGTGTAGCAAAAGGTCGTTGTGGCCCGCGCCCACCAGCAGATGCAGTTGAGCTTCGCCCTTCCACGCCTCGCGCAGGCGTTGCGAGTGCGAAGGAGGCACGATGGTATCCAAGGAGCCCGCCACGGCGAGCATTGGAGAGGATATCGCCGGTGCCCGTGATAAGGTGTCGAAGGGATGGCGCATCAGGAACGCCACCGGTAGCCAGGGGTAGACGCGGGCCGCCACCGCCGTCAGGCTATCGTAGGGGGACAGCAGCACCACGGCGCGCACCTTGCGCTGGGAAGCCACGTATGCAGCCGTTCCGGTACCCAGGCTGCGCCCCATCACCAGGATCCGTTCGCGGTCCACCTCGGGCCGCGCGGCCAGCGCGTCGTAGAGGGCTACCCCATCGGCCAGAAAGGCCCGTTCGGAGGGCTCGCCGCCGCTCAAACCATAGCCCCGATAATTGGCTAGGGCCACGCCAACGCCCGCGTATCGCGAGAGTTCCTCCAGCATTCCCGTCACTTCCTCGGCGTTGCCGCCGAAGTAGATGAGCCAAGGTGTCGTGCCGGGGGTTTTCGCCTTGCGCGACCATCCGTGCAGCAGCACGCCATCTTGCGTGGAGAGTCTGAGTTCCTCGGCACCCAGCCTGCTTGCGAGCGCCGGGGATTCCGCCCGCAGCGGCTGGCGCAGGAAGATCATGGAATCCTGCGCGAAAAAAAGCAGCGTGCATACGCCGAGGTACGACACGGCGGCAACCAAAAGGGTAATGGCAAGGATGCGCATCGGATTCATGTATTAAAGCGTCTCTGTGGTGAAACGCATTTTCTTCCATCAAACCGTGCGAAATATTTCCATCGGCGGCGTGCGCGCGATGCGATAGGTGCCGGCCAGGCCTACTCCCATCACACCTACCGCACCCGACAGCAAACCCACCAGCCAGATCCACGGATTGGCGTGGAAACTCACGTTGAGCACGCGTTCGGCGATGAAATAACCCACGGCGCTTGCGCCAAGAGCGGCCAAGGCTCCCGAAAGCGCGCCGATGACCGCGAATTCCGCGGCCTGCGCCGCGCGCAACTGCCGCGTGGTGGCGCCCACGGTACGCAGCACCGCCGCATCGTAAATCCGTTCGTCGTGGGTGGCGTGAATGGCGGCGAAGAGCACGATGAGCCCCGCGGCCAGCCCAAAGCCGAACACGAACTCGACGGCCTTCGCCACTTGATCCATGATGCGCTGAACCTGGGCCAGCACGGTTTCGACGTCGATCACCAGGATGTTGGGAAAGCGCTTGACCATCCGGTCCATGAGGGCCGATCTAGCGGCCGGCACGTGAAAGGCGCTGACGTAACTAGCTGGATGGGTTTCCAGGACTCCTGGGGGCGTGATCACGAAGAAATTCACCCGGAAGGAATCCCACTCCACCTTGCGCAAGGAGGTGACCTTGGCTTCCAAACGAACGCCGGCAATGTCGTAAGCCAGCACATCTCCCAGTTGGATGTTCAAGGTTATGGCCAAGCCATCTTCCACGGAAAATTGCGCTCGCCCGTTATCGGACCCGGAGAACCAGTTTCCCGACACGATGGCGTTGTCTTGTGGTAAGGAAGCCGACCACGAGAGGTTGAACTCCCGGTCCATGAGCCGCTTCGCACGGTCTTCCGTGTAATTCTCCGAACTCACCTCGCGGCCATTGATTCCCACCAGCCGGCCGCGCACCATCGGATACAGCGCGGGTGCCGCCATGCCCTCACCGCGCAAGAACTTTCCGATGGCTGCCACTTGGTCAGGCTGCACGTTCACCAGGAAGCGGTTGGGCGCGTCCGCGGGAAGACTGCGTTTCCAGCTCTCCAGAAGATCCGCGCGCGTCATCGTCATGAGAATCAACGCCATCATGCCCACGCCTAGAGCCACCACCTGGGTGATGCTGCCCAAGGGGCGCCGGTGCAAATTGGAAATACCGAAACGCACGGCGAACGAACCACGGCGTCCCGCGCGTGTGAGCACCCCCATGGCGGCCCAGGTCGCCAACGACGCCATCACGATCACGCCAGCGATGCCGAGCAGCACGTACAGACCCAATTTGAAATCTTGCGATTGCCACAGTACCAGCGCGCACAAAGCGCTCAATCCGAGCACATAGGTGCTGGCCGTAATGGTATCGGGCAGCCCCATATCCCGGCGCAATACGCGCAAGGTGGGGACTTTGCGCAGGCCCACCAGGGGCGGGATGGCGAATCCCGCCAGCAATACCACACCGGCCGCCATTCCCTGCGCCACCGGCATCCATCCGGCTTGCGGCAATGGCACGCCCACCACCGGCGCCATCAATAAGGCGAGGCCTTCTTGGGCGAGATATCCCAAGGCACAACCCATCGCGCTCGCGATGAGAGCCAACGCAAGAAACTGTAGCGCGTGAACGGCGAGGATGAACCATTGCGAGGCACCGAAGCAGCGCATCACCGCGCAACTATCCAGGTGCCGTACCAAGTAGCGGCGCGCGGCAAGGGCGATGGCCACCGCCGCGATCACCGCGCTCATGAGGGACGCCAGGCCAAGAAATTTTTCCGCGCGCTCCAAGGCAGAGCGAATTTCCGGGCGTGCCTCGCGCACATCTTCGACGCGCTGGCCCGCGACAATCTTGCTCTTGGCGTAGCTGCGAAAGGCTTCCACGGCGCCGGCAGGCCCGGCCACGCCCAAGCGGTAACTCACGCGGCTGCCCGCCTGAATGAGACCGGTGGAAGGCAGATCCTCCAAATTCATGACGATGCGCGGCCCGAGATTCATGAAGCTGATGGCCGTATCGGGATCATCTGCGATGATCCCGATTAGGGTGAAGTTCCGGTCGCCTAATGTGATGGTTTCTCCGACGCTCGCACCCAATCGTGCGAGCGCGCGCTCATCGCCCCATAGGGTGCCGGTCGTGGGTGCGGCGGTGGGGCGGATTGCGGGTAGGCCGGCATCGCGCTTTACCGTGAATTTGCCCTTGAGCGGGTAGCTATTCGTGATGGCTTTGATGTCCGCCAGCAATGTCTGATTGTCGTGCTGGGCCATGCTAGGGAATCGCACCACGTTCATGGCTCGCAAGCCCAGTTCCCGCGCTCGGTTTTGCATGGTAGCGTCCAATGGCCGGCCGGACACCACCAGCAGATCCGCTCCGAGCAATTGCGCGGCCTCTTGCGTCAACACCAGGCGTACTCTTTCGGAAAAGAATGCCACCGTGGTCAGGCTGCCCACGGCGATCAGAAGCCCCAGCCCCAGTACGCGCAATTCACCCGAACGCCATTCGCGCGCGAGCAAACGCAAGGCAAAAGCGAACAAGTTGCTCACGCGATTTCACTCACCAAGCGCCCGGCGGCCAAGGTCAAGCGCCTGTCGCAGCGGGCTGCAAGTTCGCTATCGTGCGTAACCAATACCAAGGTCGTGCCCTGCTCCCGGTTCAGCTCAAACATGAGATCAATGATTTCATGTCCCGTGACGGAATCCAGATTGCCCGTGGGTTCGTCGGCGAACAGCAACTTCGGCGGTCCGGCAAATGCTCGCGCCAGCGCGACCCTCTGTTGCTCTCCTCCGGACAATTGGCGCGGATAGTGATGCGCCCGGTCCGCGAGTCCCACTCTATCGAGCAAGTGCTTGGCGGCGTCGCGTGCGCCACTGGCATTGGCGAGTTCCAAGGGAAGCATCACGTTTTCCAGCGCGGTCATGCCAGGAAGCAGTTGGAAGCTCTGAAACACGAATCCGACCTGCTGGCGCCGCAAACGTGCACGTCCGTCTTCATCCAGCGAACCTATGTCTTGGCCCGCGAGGAAGACCTTTCCGGCCGTGGGTGTATCCAGGCCCGCTAGCAATCCTAGCAAGGTGGTCTTACCCGACCCGGAGGCGCCCACGATGGAAATGGCCTCGCGAGTGCCCACGACGAGATTCACGTTATCCAGAATGGTCAGGGGGCCACGGCTCGTGTGCACTTGCTTCGTCAAGCCCTCCGCCTGCACAATGTTCTGCATGATGTCCTTTTTCAGGAATTGCGTGGTTCTAGGCGCGCTCGCCTGCTTTGGCGACGCCGCCGCCCAAAAAACCCCTACCATAGTGATCTTCGGTGACAGTCTATCGGCAGGATACGGACTGGCCCGAGGGACGGGTTGGGTGGATCTCCTAGGCAAGCGCCTTGCGCAACAAAAATTCAGGCACCGCCTCATCAATGCCAGTATCAGCGGCGAGACCAGTCTCGGCGGAAAAAACCGAATCGCTCAGGTGCTCGCGCAACACCGTCACGCCATCGTGGTGCTGGAACTGGGCGCCAACGACGGGTTGCGCGGCCAACCCAACAGCGGCCTCAAGGCCAATCTCGGAACAATCGTCCAGGCCTGCAAAGGCAGTGGCGCGCGCGTGCTACTGATTGGCATGCGCCTCCCCCCCAACTATGGGGCCACCTACGCGAGCGAATTTTCCCAGACCTTTGCCACCATCGCCAAACAATACGACCTTCCCTTTGTTCCATTCCTCATGGAAGGGTTCGCGCAAAACCGCGAAATGTTTCAATCCGATGGGGTTCACCCCAGTGCGCAAGCACAACCGGCCATGCTCGATACCGTGTGGCGCACTCTGAAGCCCCTGCTGAAGCGATAATGACAAGCTAATGCAACGTGGGTGAAGCAAAGAGCAAACACTCTTTGCGCTCCGCACTCCTCTCTCCGAGCAGTCCTAGTACTTTGCCGGCGTCTAGCGCAGACTGTTGCGCACACGCTACTTGTACTATCTCGCCCGCCAGGTCACGCAGTTGGGCTGTCGTGGCATGCAGCCGGCACCGGAATCCTTCGCTATCAAGAGGGTCGGTGAGACCGCGGTTGAGTTCCGCGAACCAGCCCAACTCCGCCTGGTCGAGCATCGCGCTCGGGTTTTCGCCCCCACTCAACGCGGACCACTGGCGCAGAAGGGGCTGCATGGCGTAATTGAGCTGTTGCGCCGACGTGAGTATTTCGCGCAGTTCGCCCAACGCCGCGATGTCCGTGAGCTTGTGTTGGAAAAAAATCTGGCACAACACGCCCCAGTAATAGGTGTAATCCCACAGCACCTTCACCGGCAGCACACCCGGACTGCCGAAGATCGGATACTGGTCGCGGTAGATGGACAGCATGCTGTCGTAGAAGGATTGGTAGAGCCGCTCGTAGATCGCCGCCCGCGCTTGGATCGCGCCGCCCTTGCGCTCGCGCGCGATGAGATCGGTGATATAGGTGTTACCGATGGCGATGAAATCGCTCCCAGGCGAATAGAACGGGTCGAGAAACACCCCCGCCTCTCCGGTCATGGCCCAGCGCTCGGAGGAGAACACGCGCTCGCATCCGTAGGAATAGCGGCGCACCCAGGCGGAGTCCTGCACGCAAGTTTGCTGGCCCTCAAGCTCTTGCGCCAATCTGGGTTGGTGGCACAACAGCCAGGCCATGGATTTCTCGAAACTATTGAGAGATTCGGTGGGATGCATGCGAGCATCCGCCACGATGCCCACGGAATGGGAGCCCGAGGCCAGCGGAATCAGCCATACCCAATAACCCGGCCCCACCAGGTGATTGGTGGAACGCCAGCGCTCCGGTGGCGTGCAGCGATTGATCCACGCCAGGTCCGCTGACCATTTGTTGATATCGATGCGATGCCCCACACGAAACCACACGGCGGTGGCCTCGTGATCGCTTTCCCGCGCCAAACCCAGGCGCCGCTTGATCAGGCCCGCGCGCCCAGAGGCGTCGATCAGCCACGGCGTGTGCACCGTATGCC
>SHXO01000076.1 GCA_009693245.1 Betaproteobacteria bacterium
CGATTCGGCGGAAAGTTACCGCGGGGGTGACTCGGAAGAAGCCATCGGCGAAGCGTTGCAAGGCAAGCGGCAACAGGTCTATCTAACCTCAAAGATTAAGGCGGATGCGCGCGACACGCGCTCCTCGTAAATGATGAAGGCCCTGGAAGGCAGCCTGAAGCGCCTTCGCGCCGATTACGTGGATGTATATTTCAACCATGCAGTTAACGACGTGGCGCGCATGCAGAACCCGGAATGGCGCGAGTTCACCGATGGGATCCAGAATTTCGAACGGACCGCTTTGCTTTTTGCTGGGTGGACTTCGAGGATTTTTCCCTATCTTTCTATTGCGGTACTCAAGCCGCACGGCGCCAGCAGATGACTTTTCACGGCGAGAAGGGATGGGCAAGGTTGGACGCCCCTTTCAATTCCGGAATCTACGACCAGGCGAGCGTGACGATACGCATGAACGACGCCACCCGAACGGAACAAGTGTTCTATCCGCAAGCCAATCACTATGTTCTCATGGTGGAGAGCTTTGCCGACACCATATTGGGTAAAGGCTCCTTTCCCTTTCCGCTGGAAAGTTCGCGCTCCAACCAGCTGGTCATCGACATGTTATTCGCCGCCGCGGCATCCAGCGCGGAGTAGCGATGATCCCGCAAACGGCGATTATTCGGCTACTTCACCAACTTACGCTTACCCTTGGCGAAGTCGCTATCTTCCCACACCACCCATTTCCCCTCTTGCACCACGAACTTTGTGATGAGCGGCACCATGTTCTGGCCGTGATCGTCGAAGGTGATTGGCCCCACGATGGATTGGTGATCCTTTGTCTTGTTCAATTCGTTGCGGACCTTGCGGCGGTCGGGGCCAACCAGCTCCACGGCGTCCATGATGAGATTGGCGGCGGTATAGGCGAAGGGGCCGTACGCTTCGAAGGGGTCGCTGTAGTTCTGCTTGGCGTACTGCTCCAGGAAAAATCTTCCTCCGGGTAGTTTTTCCACGGGCGCGCCTTCTCGGAAAGCCAGGGTGCCTTCGGCGAGTTTATTCAGGCCGTCGATGTAAGCATCGGAAAGGATGCCGGAGGTGCCTTGGAACTGGGCCTTGAGTCCCAGCTTTTCCATCTGGGTGCGAATGCGCACACCTAGAGGCGTGATGCCGCCGAAGTAAATGACCTCGGGCTTTAGCTCCTTGATCCGAGTGAGTTCGGCATTGAAGTCTTGCTGGTCTGCGGTCACACCGAAAGTGCCGAGAATTTTGCCGCCAGCCTTCGCTAGCGCTTCGCTGAAGTACTTATTATGGCCTTTGCCGTAGTCGGTGGTGTCGTGGATGACCGCCCACTTCTTGTATTCTTGGCTCACCATGAACTTCGCGGCGGTGTCGTTCTGGTTGATCATGGTGCCGTTGACCCGGTGCACTTCCTTGTAGTCATTGCCGTAGGTGATATCGGGCAGCACCGCGCCCCAGACGATGACCGGCAATCCGAACTTGTGATACACATCCACGGTTCCCATGGCGACGGTCGAACAGTAGTGCGTCACACCCGCGACAATGCTTTTATCCGCCGCGGCCTTGGTGGCTACTTGCACGCCGGTGTTGGGCTTGCACTCGTCGTCGAGCGATACAAGCTCATACTGATACTTGGATTTGGGATCGGCGTTACGCAGCTTTACCGCGAGGTCCGCCGAGTTTCGGCCTCCCAGCCCGTTGGCGCTGACTCCGCCCGTAAGCGGGCCGATGAAGGCGAGTTTAACGACATCTTTGGAGAACGCCGCGGCTGGTGAAATCCAAAGCGCGAGTGCGAATCCCCATGGGGAAATCTTAGTTCTCATCGGTACTCCTCCTTTTGGTACGGACATATTCCATCCAGAGCGCATTTGAACACGAAGAACGCGAGAGGACACAAAGGGCATCTCCAAACAAAAAAGCGGCCGTAGCCGCTTTCTCAGCCCCTGAGGGATATTATTATTGGTTATTGTTTTTGTTCGGCCGGCACCGCTTCCTTTACTTCCTTCTCAATTTTCTAATGGCGGCGAGCTGGGCGGCGAGGGTGGCAAGTTCCGCTTCCACCGCCGCGATTTCCTGCTTATCTTGTGCCTTCGCCTTCGCTTCTTGCGCGCGTGCGATGGCTTCGTTCGCCTTGGCTTCATCGAGGTCGTGTCCCCGGATAGCTGTATCCGCCAAAACGGTAACGACTTTGGGTTGTACTTCGAGAATACCGCCTGCCACGAAAATCAATTCCTCTTCGCCACCGCCGGCCGGCTTGATTCTCACCGCACCGGGCTTGATGCGGGTAATCAGCGGCGTGTGGCGTGGGTAGATACCCAGTTCGCCAGACTCGCCAGGGAGCACGACGAACTCGGCTTCGCCCGAGTAGATCGCCTGCTCCGCGCTTACAACATCGACATGTAGAGTATTAGCCATTTTTTAGGTGAGGCGTGAAGCGTAAGGCGTGAGGCGAGAAGTACTCATTCCTTCACCCGTCAATGAAGTTTCTTGGCTTTCTCGAAGGCTTCTTCGATGGGGCCCACCATGTAGAACGCCTGCTCCGGAAGGCTGTCGCACTCGCCATTGACGATCATCTTGAATCCGTTGATGGTGTCCTTAAGGCTAACGTACTTTCCTGGCGTGCCGGTGAAGTTCTGCGCCACGGTGAAAGGCTGAGACAAGAAGCGTTGGATCTTGCGAGCACGGGACACCGCGAGCTTGTCCTCGGGAGAGAGCTCATCCATTCCGAGAATCGCGATGATGTCGCGCAATTCCTTATAGCGTTGCAAGACGGCTTGCACCGCGCGCGTCGTGTTGTAGTGCTCTTCCCCGATGACGTTTGGATCGACCTGGCGCGAAGTGGAATCCAGCGGATCCACCGCCGGATAGATGCCGAGCGCGGCGATGTCGCGCGATAGCACCACCGTGGCATCGAGGTGCCCGAAGGTGGTGGCCGGCGAGGGGTCGGTCAGGTCATCCGCCGGTACATAGACAGCCTGGATGGAAGTGATCGACCCTGTCTTGGTGGACGTAATTCTCTCTTGTAGACGCCCCATTTCCTCGGCAAGGGTCGGCTGATAGCCCACCGCCGATGGCATGCGGCCCAGCAGCGCCGAAACCTCGGTGCCCGCGAGTGTGAAGCGATAGATATTGTCGACGAAGAATAGGACGTCACGACCTTCGTCACGAAAACTCTCGGCCATGGTGAGGCCGGAAAGGGCTACACGCAACCGGTTACCCGGCGGTTCGTTCATTTGCCCGAATACCATCGCGACCTTGGACTCCGAAATGTTATCCAGCTTAATCACGCCGGCCTCGGCCATTTCGTGATAGAAGTCGTTGCCCTCGCGTGTACGCTCGCCCACGCCGGCGAACACCGAAAGACCGCTGTGTTTGGTGGCGATATTGTTGATCAACTCCAACATATTGACGGTCTTGCCCACGCCAGCACCGCCGAACAGCCCGATCTTTCCGCCCTTGGCGAAGGGACAGATCAAATCGATCACCTTGATGCCGGTTTCAAGCAGTTCGACCGAGGGCGAGAGCTCGTCGAACTTTGGCGCCATGCGATGAATGGATCGCCGCTCCGTGGTCGGTATCGGGCCTGCTTCATCGATGGGGCGGCCCAGCACGTCCATGATGCGGCCGAGTGTCGCGGTCCCAACGGGTAC
The DNA here is from genome assembly GCA_009693245.1 of Betaproteobacteria bacterium. NCBI lineage: Bacteria > Pseudomonadati > Pseudomonadota > Betaproteobacteria > Betaproteobacteria bacterium. Next base: position 3,642 of record SHXO01000076.1, read on the forward strand.
CGAGATGGGGCCGCCGGTGTTGGTGACCTTCATGCCGCGCCGTAGACCATCGGAGGAGCCTAGCGCGATGGTGCGGACCACGCCGTCGCCCAACTGCTGTTCCACCTCGAAGGTCAAGCCTTTTTCCGCAAGAGGATTGCTGCCGTCTTCGACCAACCGTAAGGCGTCGTACACCCTGGGCATTTGGTCGCGAGGGAACTCGATGTCGGTCACCGCGCCGATGCACTGAACGATGGATCCTTGAGCTTGTGCCATGTCTTTACCTTTACCGGTTCAAATTCGTTATACCGCCGCCGCGCCGCCGACGATCTCGGCCAGCTCCTTGGTGATGGCAGCTTGGCGGGTCTTGTTATAGACCAGGGTGAGTTCATCGATGACGGTGCCGGCATTGTCCGAGGCGGCCTTCATGGCCACCATGCGCGCGGATTGTTCGGAGGCCATGTTCTCGGAGAGCGCTTGATAGATGATGGCCTCGATGTAGCGGGTGAGGGCTTGATCCAGCACCAGCTTCGCGTCGGGTTCGTAGATGTAATCCCAGTTGCCTTCAGGGGCGCCCAGCGTCTCTCCTGAAAGCGGGAGCAATTGCTCCATCACCGGCTCTTGCTTCATGGTGTTGATGAACTTGGTGTAGAAAATCATCAGCCGGTCGAAGCGGTCGTTGGTGTAGCCATCGAGCATGACCTTCACGGCACCGATCAACTTGTCCATCTGCGGCCGGTCGCCCAGGCCGGTGACGTTGGACACGATGTTGGCTCCCAGGCGCTGCATGAAGCCCATGCCCTTGTTGCCGATACAGCTGACTTCCATCTCCTCGCCTTGCGACTCCCACTCTTTGTATTGATTGAGCGCCAGGCGCAGCACGTTGGTGTTCAAGCCACCACACAATCCTTTGTCGGTGGTGATGACGATCATCCCCACGCGCTTGACCGTGTCCCGCGCTACCAAGAAAGGATGGCGGTATTCAGGATTGGCGTGGGAAATGTGGGCGGCCACATTGCGAATTTTCTCGGCGTAGGGGCGCCCGGCGCGCATGCGCTCCTGCGCCTTGCGCATCTTGGAGGCCGCGACCATTTCCATGGCCTTGGTGATCTTGCGCGTGTTTTGCACGCTCTTGATCTTGGTCCGTATCTCTTTTGAGCTTGGCATGGCCGTGTCGAATTAGAACGAGCCGTTCTTCTTCCAGTCCTTGATGGCGTCGTGGAGTTTCTTCTCGTCGTCCGCGGAAAGGTCCTTGGTGGACTCGATGCGGTTGACGAGATCGGCGTACTTGCTCTTGCAGTACTCGCGCAACGAACGATCCGCGGCCAGCGCCTTTTTCACATCGACGTCATCGAAGTAGCCGTTATTCACACCGAATAGCGTCAACGCCATCTCCCATACAGCGAGCGGCTGATACTGGGGCTGCTTCATGAGTTCCGTCACGAGCCGGCCGCGCTCCAATTGTTTGCGAGTGGCTTCGTCGAGATCGGAGGCAAACTGCGCAAAGGCCGCGAGTTCGCGATACTGCGCCAACGCTAGACGCACGCCGCCGCCCAGCTTCTTGATGACTTTCGTCTGCGCGGCACCGCCCACGCGAGACACCGAAACCCCGGCGTTGATGGCGGGACGAATACCCGCGTTGAATAAATCGGTTTCCAAAAAGATCTGCCCGTCGGTGATGGAAATCACGTTCGTGGGCACGAAGGCGGACACGTCGCCAGCCTGGGTTTCGATAACTGGCAAAGCGGTAAGCGATCCTGTCTTACCCTTGACTTCACCCTTGGTAAAGCGCTCCACCCAGGCTTCGTTCACGCGCGCGGCGCGCTCCAACAGGCGGCTATGCAGATAAAAGACATCGCCCGGATAGGCTTCGCGGCCAGGAGGACGGCGCAGCAGCAGCGAGACTTGGCGGTAAGCCCAAGCCTGCTTGGTCAAGTCGTCGTAAATGATCAACGCGTCTTGGCCGCGATCGCGGAAATACTCGCCCATGGTGCACCCGGAGTAGGGCGCGATGTATTGCATGGCGGCGGATTCGGAGGCCGTGGATGCCACCACGATGGTGTAAGTCATGGCGCCATGCTCTTCGAGCTTGCGCACCACGTTCACGACGGTGGATGCCTTCTGGCCGATGGCAACGTAAATGCAGATGAGATCCTTGCCCTTTTGATTGATGATGGTGTCGATGGCCACCGCGGTCTTGCCGGTTTGACGGTCGCCGATGATCAACTCGCGTTGGCCGCGGCCGATGGGTACCATGGAGTCGATGGACTTCAGTCCCGTTTGAACGGGCTGCGAGACAGATTTCCTCCAGATCACGCCAGGCGCGACTTTCTCGATAACGTCGGATGCCTTGGCGTTGACCGGGCCTTTGCCATCGATGGGCTGGCCCAGGGAGTTCACGACCCGCCCGATCAATTCAGGACCAACGGGAACGGAGAGAATCTGCCCGGTACACTTGACGGTGTCGCCCTCGGATATGTGCTCATAGGCCCCCAGAACCACCGAGCCCACGGAGTCGCGCTCCAGGTTGAGCGCCATGCCGAAAGTGTTGCCCGGAAACTCCAGCATCTCGCCCTGCATGACATCGGAGAGCCCGTGAATGCGGCAAATACCGTCGGTGACGGAGACGATGGTCCCTTGAGTGCGAATATCGGCGGAGAGGGCAAGATTTTGGATCTTGCCGCGGATCAGATCGCTGATCTCGGATGGTTTCAACTGTTGCATTATGGTTTCCTCTTAATTCTTGAGAGCCGATGCCATGGCGGCGAGTTTGCCGCGCACCGTACCGTCGATGACTTCGTCTCCAACACGAACGCGAACGCCACCGATGAGTTCCGAATCGACCGATACCACGGGTTGTACCTTGCGTTTGAAGCGGACTTCCAGATCCTTCACCAACGCGGCCAACTGCTCTTCAGACAGGGGGAACGCGGAAGTGATTTGCGCTTCGACTTGGCCTTCGCGCTCGCGCTTAAGGGCGTCGAACAGGCCCTTCACTTCAGGAAGCGCGGTTAGGCGGCGGTTCTCGATCAAGACCCGCACGAGACTTTGTGCCTCGGTATTCAGTGCGTCGCCGCAAGAGGCGGCAAACACTCCGTATACCTGCTCGGCCGAGATGTTCGGATTTCCGATCACGGCTCGCATGCGTGCGTCGCCAGCGACAGCGGCCATGGTATCCAACCGCTGGGACCACTCGTTCAGCTTTCCGTAAGCGTTCGCCAGATCGAAGACCGCCTCTGCGTAGGGACGGGCGATGGTGATGATTTCGGCCACTAGCGAATTTCCTGGCGCAGCTGCGAAAGCAGATCGGCGTGCGCCTGCGCATTCACCTCGCGGCGAAGAATTTTCTCCGCGCCGGTAACGGCCAAGTTGGCGACTTGTTCGCGAAGCTGTTCCTTGGCGCGCGAGATTTGTTGCTCGATCTCGGATTGGGCGGCCGCCTTCTCGCGGTTACCCTCCTCGCGAGCGGTGACTTTCGCTTCCTCGATCATTTGAGCGACTCGCTTTTCCGCCGCGGCAATGATGTCACCGGCCCGGTCGCGCGCTTCCTTAAGCGCTTGGTCGGCTTGCTTGGAGGAGACTTCGAGAGCTTGCCGGCCTTTATCGGCGGCGGCAAGGCCGTCGGCGATGGTCTTCTGGCGTGTTTCGATGGCCCGGGTGAGCGGCGGCCATACGAACTTCGCCGTGAACCAAACGAAGATGAAGAACGCGATCGCCTGGGATATAAGCGTGAGATTGATGTTCATATGCCGAGTCCCGGCCTAAGCCAATTAACCAGCCGCGGCTTGAACGACGGCGAGCAGGGGATTGCCGAAGGCAAACAACATGGCAAGACCAACCCCGATAATGAAGGACGCGTCGATAAGACCGAGTAACAGGAACACCTTGCCTTGTAGCTGCGGCATGAGTTCCGGCTGGCGAGCCGCGCCTTCCAAGAAGCGGCTACACATGATGCCCACGCCGATACAAGCACCGGCGGCGCCCAAACCGATCATCAGCCCAATTCCCACGCCCGTGTAGGCTTGGATCATCGCCAAGTATTGGATCTTGTCCATTTTGTATTCCTTTCTGCTTTTGAGTTAACGTTGACTTAAATGATTAATGGGATTCATGCGCCATCGAGATGTACACGACGGTCAGCATCATGAAAATGAAAGCCTGCAACAACACGATAAGGATGTGGAATATGGCCCACCCAGCTCCCAGTACGGCGCCGAAGACGGTGCCGGCTAAACCGGTGGCCGCCCACATGCCAAGCAACAGGAAGATGATCTCGCCCGCGTAGATGTTCCCGTACAAGCGCAAGGAATGGGAGAGCGGCTTGGAGATGTACTCCACCAAGTTAAATAGAAAATTGAAGGGCCACAACAGGAAGTTGGAACCGAAGGGAGAACAGAAGAGCTCATGTATCCATCCGCCCACCCCTTTGATCTTGAGGTTGTAGTAGATCATCATGAGCCAGATGGAAATCGCCAGCGCGAAGGTGGTGTTAACGTCGGCGGTGGGAACGGCGCGAAAGCCGTGCTCCGAAATATGATGGGTACCCGCCGCCAGCCAATCCACGGGAAGGAAATCCATGGAGTTCATCAGCACCACCCAGACGAAAACGGTGAGGGCCAGGGGCGCCACGAAGGCGCGATTGCCGTGGAAGATGCCCTTGACTTGGTCGTCGATGAAATCGAACACAAGTTCGACAAAAGCTTGGCGCTTGGTGGGAACGCCCGAGGTTGCCCCTTTGGAAATCCACCAGAGGAAACCGAATCCCAGTACTCCCAAAATCACGGCGACCGCGAAGGTGTCGACGTGCAATGTCCAGAACGGAGTATCACCAAATGACTTGGTGAAGTTGGACAGATGATGGTTGATGTAACTCGTGGGGGTCAGCTCTGCTGCCATCTGATAGATCGTTTACGTGTTACTTCCTTGGGGCTCTCGCACCGCGATAGCCATGGAAAATGCCAGAACCGAAACCGCGAACGTCACAAAAAAACCGCCTATAGATACTTCACGAAAGGCCGTCAATACCAGCCACAGCATGAGAAGTATCAGGGCTATTTTTACCGCCTCCGCCCGGAGCATCAGCCGAAGCGCCGAGCTCGCGGGCCCCGCCTTGGCGCGGCTTATGATGATGCCATAGGCCGCTCCCGCCAGGACTGGAATCGCGCCGCCAAGAATAGCGGATGCCGCTCCGAGTACTCCCTGCCACGCTCCAAATCCCGCCGCACAAACCACGGTTACCAGCACTTGCCAACGCAATACCTTTCGCAGAGGCTGGCTAGTGATGAGGCTCAATGTTGGCGGGGGTGGGAGCGAAGGGCCGCGATTCTAGCGGGGCTTGAGGTACGGCGTCAAACGCTTGATGTCATTACGTGAAGCGCGCCAAGATAGTATCGAGTTGGTCAAGGCTGGTGTAGTGGATTACGAGTCTGCCGCTGGTTTTCTTGGGCCCCGCTTTAATGATGATCGTGGTGCCCAGCTTCTCAGAGAGTTCTTCTTGCAACCGGAGGGTGTCGCGGTCTTGCCGGCGATGCGCGCTTCGTTTGGCGGCGCGCCTGGGATCGAGGAGGCCTTCCACCAACCGCTCTGTATCCCGAACGGACAGTCCGCGCTGGACGATCACTTGTGCGCTTTCCACTTGCTGCGCGCCTTCCAACGGCAGCAGTGCGCGCGCATGTCCCATATCGAGCTTGCCCTCCATGAGTAACTCTCGCACGGGTACCGACAAGGAAAGCAAACGCAGCAGATTACTAACCGCGCTTCGCGAGCGGCCCACCGCCTGGGCGGCGGTATCGTGAGTCATTTCAAACTCGTCTATGAGGCGTTGGATGCCGCCCGCCTCCTCGATGGGATTGAGATCTTCGCGCTGGATGTTCTCGATGAGCGCCATGGACAAGGCGCTTTCGTCGGGAATCTCGCGCACCAGGACCGGCACTGAAGCAAGGCCAGCTTCCTGGCTGGCCCGCCAGCGACGTTCCCCAGCGATGATTTCGTATTGGTTGGCAGCCACCGGGCGCACCAATATCGGCTGCAACACGCCCTGTTGGCGGATGGACTTCGCCAACTCGGAAATAGAGGCCGGATCCATCCGTGTTCGCGGCTGAAACCTGCCCGGGCGGAGAAAACTCACGGGGAGTTCCAGCAAGCTGTCGGTCTTGGCAGCGTCATCATCACTGCCAAGAAGGGCATCGAGTCCCCGGCCCAGTCCTTTCGTCTTGATCACGCGGCTGCCCGGTTGAGAACTTCTCCGGCCAGGGTGATGTAGGCCTGGGCGCCCTTGGATTGCCGGTCCATGGACACGGCGGGCATACCAAAGCTGGGCGCTTCCGCCAATCTAATGTTGCGGGGAATGACGGTACGGTACACCTTCTCGCCAAAGTGCTGCTGCAGTTCCTTGGATACTTGGTGCGCGAGGGTATTGCGGGGGTCGTACATGGTGCGAAGCAATCCTTCGATTTCCAGTTTTGGATTGAGATGCTGCCGGATACGGCGGATGGTCTGAACCAGATCCGATAATCCTTCCAAGGCGTAATACTCGCATTGCATCGGAATGAGAACGGACTGCGCGGCGCATAGCCCGTTGACCGTAATGAGATTGAGAGCGGGGGGACAGTCGATGATGATGTAGTCATAGCCCTCCTGCACCTCCAATAGGCTCTCGCGAAGCTTGGTCTCGCGGGCATCCATGCTCACCAGTTCGATTTCAGCGCCGGCCAGTTCGCGGTTGGCGGGGAGAATATCGAAACCTCCGGGGGCGCTGAGACGCGCGCTTGAGACGGACATATTGCCCACGAGGCAATGATAGACGGAGGCTTTGAGCTGGCGCTTGTCGATACCGCTTCCAGTGGTGGCGTTGCCTTGGGGATCGAGATCCACCAACAACACGCGGCGGCTCGCGAGCGCCAGACTTGCCGCTAAATTTACGCTAGTTGTAGTCTTGCCAACGCCGCCCTTTTGATTGGCTACGGCGAGAATCCGTGTCATGCCGGCTCCCGCGGCAAACCCACCTTTATGACCACCAAATGTCTCTCGGCATTCAAACCAGGAACGGCTAGCCGATCAATTTTCTCTGCCCGCGCATAGGAAGGAAGTTGTTCAAGTTCTTCATTTGGATAAGTTCCTTTCATCGCCAGCAGAACTCCATCTGATCGGATGAGGTGGCGCGAAACCTCGGTAAAAGTCTTTAGGTCGGAGAATGCGCGGGACGTGATCACGGAAAATCTCTCCAAGGGTTGGTAGGTTTCTGCCCTGGCCAAGAGCACTTCCGCATTGCTAAGACCTAACTCCGCCACGGCCTGGCGAAGAAAGGTGGTTTTCTTGTGATTGCTATCGAGAAGCACCACATTTACTTCTGGGCGCGCGACGGCCAAGGGAATCCCGGGCAATCCGGGGCCCGTTCCGATATCGAGGAGCGAGTCTCCCACGACATAGGGGGCAATCGCCAAGCTGTCTAGCACATGGTAGGAAACCAATTTCTCGTCTTCTCGAATAGCGGTGAGGTTGTACACCTGATTCCATTTCTTCAGCAACTCCAAGTACCGAAGAAGAAGGGTCTCTTGCTCTGGAGACAAGGCCACTTCAAGCTTGGCAGCGCCTTTATGAAGTTCCGGCGCTGAAATCATCCGCGGTGAATAGAAAGCTTTGCCGGCGTTGGGCGATCCGCTGAGTTCCCCGGCCTGAGGGAACCGCGCTTCAAATGCACCAAGAGGAGTGAAATGGCCGCAGGCGTCATCCCTGAAATTCGGCTGGCTTGGCCAACGGTCTCGGGTTGCTGTTTAGTAAGCTTCTGTTGGATCTCCGTGGATAAGCCACGCACTTGAGAATAATCCAGGCCGCTGGGTAATTTAAGGTGCTCATTGGCCAACTGGCGCCCGACTTCGTCCTCTTGTCGAGTTATATACCCTTGATATTTAATACCAATTTCCACTTGCTCCGCAGCTATTCGATCGTCAAGACCGGGCCCTGCCGCTGCTATCCGCATGAGGCTTGAATAACTGACTTCCGGGCGTCGCAGAAGCTCTTCCAAAGAGTATTCTCTTTCCAACCTTTGACCGAAGGTTGCCTGCGCTTGCGCTTCTCCTATCAGTTTAGGGGATAACCAAGTGCACTTGAGTCTTTGTCTTTCCAGTTCAATTCTTTCTCTTTTGGTCTGAAAGGCCTGCCACCTAGCCTCGTCCACGATACCCAAGGTATGCCCGATTTCGGTCAAACGTAGATCGGCATTGTCCTCCCGCAACATCAGACGATACTCCGCCCGAGAGGTGAACATCCTGTAAGGCTCGGAGACACCCCTCGTCACCAAATCATCCACGAGAACACCGATGTAGGCTTGGTTGCGTGCCGGTGTCCATGCTTCCTGCCCGCGAGCGGCCAAGCCCGCATTCAATCCAGCCAATAATCCCTGGGCGGCAGCTTCTTCGTAACCCGTCGTGCCATTGATTTGACCCGCGAAAAAGAGTCCTGAAATAGCCTTGGTCTCCAGGGAGGCTTTGAGGGCGCGAGGGTCGAAGTAGTCATACTCGATGGCATAGCCTGGCCGCAGGATGTGAGCATTCTCCAAGCCATTGATCGAACGGACCAAGTCGTATTGCACATCGAAAGGAAGGCTCGTTGAGATTCCGTTCGGGTAGAACTCATTGGTGTTTAGGCCTTCTGGCTCCAGAAAGATCTGATGGCTATCCTTTGAGGCAAAGCGCACGACCTTATCCTCGATCGAGGGACAATAGCGCGGCCCGACCCCTTCGATGACGCCCGTGAACATCGGGGACCGGTCCAATCCACCTCGGATGATCTCGTGAGTACGCGCGTTGGTATGGGTAATCCAACAGGGGACTTGTGCCGGATGTTGTTCGGAGCGGCCAAGAAAGGAGAATACGGGCGTGGGCAGATCGCCCGGTTGTTCGGTCATGACGGAAAAGTCGATGGTGCGACCATCGATCCTCGGCGGCGTTCCAGTCTTCAACCGCCCTACCGGCAGATTCAATTCACGAAGTTTGGTGGCCAATGTCGCGGCAGGCGGATCTCCCGCGCGTCCGCCTTGGTAGTTCTTAAGACCAACATGAATCAGTCCCGCCAGGAAAGTGCCTGTCGTGAGAACGACGCATCGGCTTGTGAATGTCAGCCCCACTTGTGTGACGACACCGGCAACCCTATCGCCCTCCAGCATCAAGTCGTCCACGGCCTGCTGAAACAACCAAAGGTTGGGTTGATTTTCCAAGCGCTTGCGAACGGCTTGTCGGTAAAGAACTCGGTCCGCCTGAGCGCGAGTGGCTCGCACTGCGGGGCCTTTTGTGGCATTCAACGTGCGAACTTGAATCCCCGCCTCATCCGCGGCCTCAGCCATAGCGCCGCCCAAGGCGTCGATCTCTTTGACAAGGTGGCCCTTACCGATACCGCCAATAGAAGGATTACAAGACATTTGGCCCAGCGTCTCGATGCTGTGGGTTAGCAATAGCGTCTTGCAACCCATGCGCGCAGAAGCAAGCGCGGCCTCCGTTCCTGCATGGCCTCCGCCTACGACGATGACGTCAAAGCGTCCTGGGAATTCCATTTTGAATACCCTTAACAACCAATAGGTGAAAAATATGTTTCACGTGAAACAAGATCTACTTACCGATACAGTACCGGCTGAAGATCGCACCGAGGAGATCATCGGAGGTGTATGCACCCGTGATCTTCGACAGACTAGCCTGCGCCAATCTCAGCTCTTCCGCGAACAACTCTCGCGTATCGTAGCGTTCGCTAGCGGTTTTTAAACGTTCCTTTGCTGCAAGTAGGGCGCTAAGGTGGCGCTCCCGAGCGAGAAAGGTCCCCTCCTCGGAAGGTGTCCATCCCACACTCTTCGCCAGCGCGTCTCTCAATAGATCCAGGCCCTCACCCGTTTTGGCGGAAAGATAGACGGTGACTCCAGCCTCGGATTCTATAGTACGAGCACTTTCTCCATAAAGGTCGATCTTGTTCACAACATTGAGGACCGCCGCATCACAACGTATGGCGGCCGGTTCGCCGGGAGTGCCACCATCCGTGACGTGCAGCACAACATCTGCGAGAGCAATGGCCCGCCGGGTTCGCTCCATGCCCATTTGCTCTAGCGGGTCGTTACTTATGTGCAAGCCTGCCGTGTCCAGGATTTCGAAGGGCAAGCCTGCCACCACTATTTGTTCTTTCAGAACATCGCGGGTGGTACCAGGTATGTCCGATACCATGGCCACATCATCCTCTGCCAGCCTATTTAGTAAGCTAGATTTTCCTACGTTCGGTCGTCCGGCCAATACCAGCTTTGCACCATCCCTGAGACGGCTGCCGCGCCGGGCGGAGGCCATTAAGCGCTCAAGGATTTTAGCCGCCTCCTCTAACCCCGCCGCCATGCGTGAGGTTGGCACCATCTCCAAACCCTCCTCTGGAAAATCCATGCTGGCCTCCACGAGGACGCGGAGTGCGACCAAGCAATCTAGCAGCTCCCCCACTTGCTTGGAAAATTCCCCCTGAAGAGAACGAACCGCACACCGAGCCGCAAGTTCCGATTGCGCGTCAATAAGGTCAGCAACGGCTTCCGCTTGCGCTAAATCCATACGCCCGCTCAGGAAGGCCCGTTTAGTAAACTCTCCCGGCTCGGCGACCCTGGCCCCTAGTTCAACACAACGCCGAAGAATAAGCTGCTGGACTACCGGGCCGCCATGTCCGTGAAGCTCCAGCATACCCTCGCCGGTGTAAGAATGGGGACCAGGAAAATAGATCGCCAAGCCTTGGTCGATCGCCACGCCCTGGACATCCAGAAAATTGCACAGGGTAGCGTGTCTGGGCCGCAGAGATCTAAGCAACAAAGCCTGAACAAGCTGCTCAATATCCGGCCCGGAAAGCCTGACTACTCCTATTGCGCCGCGCCCACTTGCGGTCGCGGGCGCGACGATCAGGTCAGGCTTTGCCATGAGCGGCGTTACCCCGCTCGAGCGCCCTGGTGATATGCCATTGTTGGGCAATGGATAAAATATTGTTCACCAACCAATATAAGACTAGGCCAGCAGGAAAGAAGAAAAAGAACACGCTGAAAGCCACCGGCATGATCTTCATCAGGCGCGCCTGCATGGGATCTGGCGGGGTCGGATTCAGCCATGTCTGGATAAACATGGTAATACCCATCAGAATTGGCAATACATAGTACGGATCCAAGGCAGATAAATCTTTTATCCAAAATATAAATGGGGCCTGTCTAAGCTCCACGCTCAACAGCAACACCCAATAGAGCGAAATAAACACCGGGATCTGGACAACTATGGGAAGACAACCCCCGAGCGGATTAACCTTCTCGGTTTTGTACATCTCCATCATCGCCTGGTGCATTTTCTGCCGGTCTTCCCCGTAACGCTCCTTAAGGCGCTGAAGTTTCGGCGCCAGCACCTTCATTTTCCCCATGGACCGGTAGCTAGCGGCCGACAGCGGATAAAAAATCAATTTAATCAATATTGTGAGAACAATGATCGCTACCCCCCAGTTACCCGTGAAGTCATGGATTTCATTCAATACCCAAAACAACGGGACTGCCAGCAAGCGCAACCAACCGTAGTCCACGGTGAACTCGAGGCCAGGAGCGAGATTCTTCAAGGTGTCCTGCTCTTGCGGTCCGACGTAAAGAGGAACCTTGACGGTTAAAGCCGGCCCGCTTTGCGTCAGGGGAACAATGGCGCCAAACGCATATAGCCCATGGTCAAGCGCCCTCGCGTAGTACTCCCTAGACGTGCCTTTTTCTGGAAGCCACGCCCCAAGAAAATAATGCTGGACAAAGGCAATCCATCCTTCCGTCGCATACTTTGGCACCACCACCTTCGAGTCCTTAACATCTTCATAGGTGAGCTTGATTAGCTTGGTGGCCTCCGTGAACACCTCGCCTCCGGTATAGGTAGGCATCATTTTGGAATCACCGGGTGCAGGCCGATCATCTCGGACCAGCTGAAAGTAGGCATGTCGCGGAGGCACAGCCCCAGCACCCATGTTGGCCTGGAACTCTACGCCAATCAAATAGCTCCCCCGGCTAAATCTATAGGTCTTCGTACTTATTGTCCCCGTAGGCAAGGTTGCCGTAAGCACAACTTCCAGTTCAGCAGATCCTTCCTTGAGATCGTATTGGGTATTTGATGCCGAATAAACCGTTGTGTGGTTCGCATGGCCCTCTCCGAGAAATCCTGACTGGGCCACATACACCCCCGCAGGCCCATCGTGCATTAGTACGAAGTTTTTCGATTTATCAATGGGATCTCTATGCTTCAGCAGCTCTACCCTGCGCAGGTCACCCCCCACCGTATCGATCTCTGCGACCAATAAGTCCGTATGGACGACCACTCGCTGGCCTTTCTGTGCAACGACAGCAGTAGGCGCTGAGCCAACTGGCGTGGCCGCCGGTGAGGCTGTCGGTGTGGAAGGTACCGGAGTGAATTGTTCCACAGCTTTCTGCTGAGGCATTCCCGCGGTGATCTGAGCCGGTGATTTGTTCTGCTTTACCCAAGCCTCGAAGATAAGGAACACCGAGACG
>SHXO01000077.1 GCA_009693245.1 Betaproteobacteria bacterium
TGGCAAGTGGCGCCCAAATACAACTTCCCTTCCATGGGATCGCACCACGAGGGAAGCGGGCTGCCCCGAACGCGCCGGGATGCAACGTACCTGAGCCCAGTACCTGTTGAACTCGAACCGGTTGGTCTGGCCTTGCGCCTGGCGTTCAATCACTACACGGTCGCCGTCGATGACGATGCTTTCGAAATCGGCCGCGTGCCGCGCGACGCATCGAAACGCCCAACAAACCGCCGCCAACTCCAGGCCCGCGAAGGGCAACACCGGCCACGCCCCAACGGCGAAGAAAGCCAATGAGATGGCGGTGGAAACCAAGAAGAAGGAGGCAAGAACGAACTGCCGGCCAACAGGCGAAAGAGAGTGATCGCGGCGGGCGACCAACATGAATTCGACCGCCGCCTTGGCTTCGGTATATTCCATGATGATATGGTTCATGGCCCGTCGCATGGGCTCCCTCCCAAGCGGCGCGAACTCTAGCACAGCGCTAACCGTGAAAGCAAGAAGACACCAATCGAATCAGCGGTATTCCATTGTGTTGGTGTTAGTTCTTTCCGACAAAGCGAATCACCGATTGTCCGTCCTTAGAACGGGGCGAGGCCGAGGCCTGCGGTTTCCATGCGTGACCATGGACCACTTCGAGGGTGGCTTTATCCGCGCTAATACTGGCAAGACTCCGCCTCCCGCCCAAGCCGCGCGGACGACACATGGCAACACTCAGGCCGCCCCAATGCTTTAGGTCGGCGAGCAACTTCGAAACATGCGAGTAGGTCAATCGCAAGTGCTCCTGGTCCATCACGGGTCCGGCATAACCCAGGTGCGACAGGAGATCACCCAGGTCGTGCATATCCACCAGGCGTTGCGTCATCGCGGGCGTGCGTTTGTGCCCCCATTCCAGCAAGGTGTCTGGCCCCAAGGTGGAGAACATGAGCAATCCCCCTGGCTTCAGCACGCGATGGATTTCCGATAAAGAGCGCGCCAAATCCTCAGACCATGCCAGCGCAAGATTGGACACGACGCAATCCACACTGGCGTTTGCGAGGGGCAAGTGCTCGAAGTCCGCGCACACCGCGCTCACGGCTGGCTCCTTCGCCCCTCCCAGCCAAGATGGCAGCCGGCCCGGGCGCGGGATCTGGCGCAGCATGCCGAACGATAGATCCAACGCGATCATGAGGGCGCGCGGATAACGCAGCGCCATGGCGCGCGCGGCAATGCCAGGACCAGCCCCCGCATCCAGAATCACGACAGGGGTGAGCCGCACCAGCTCCATGCGTGCCAGCATGCGCTGGCATATCTCGCTTTGTACCTGCGCCGCCGCAAGGTATGCTGGCGCCAAACGGTCGAAGGTACGCCGCAGCGCCCGTTTATCCAATCTATCCAGAGTTCTTTTCGTGTCCATGAAAATTGTCGCCCGGTACATGGCCGCCCTCGCGCGCTGGCTACCCGAGCCTTGCATGTTGTGCGGGGCACGGGCGAGCACCGGCGGTCTGTGCGCGGGGTGCCGGGAGGATTTGCCGTGGCTGCCCGCCCTGAATTGTCCCGTGTGCGCCATCCCCACCAGCACGTCTGACATATGCGGGCGCTGCCTCAAGCGCCCACCCCGCTTCGACGCCGTGAGCGCCGGATTTCTCTATGCCTTCCCCGTGGATAAACTCATCGCGCGCCTTAAATTCGCCAACACTTTAGCAGTCTCCGGGATATTGGGCCGCGAAATGCGCGCCGTCCTGGCACAACAAGCACGCCCCGATTTCGTTCTGCCGGTGCCTTTGTCCAAAGAGAGGCTGCGCGAGCGAGGCTTCAATCAAGCCACCGAAATCGCCCGCGTCATCGCAATGGAGTTGAGTGTCCCCCTCGCCATCGGTGTGTGCGAACGCCAGTGGCATACGGCGCCGCAGATGGGCCAGCCCCTTGCCCAGCGCCGCGCCAATCTGCGTAATGCCTTTCGCTGCGAGACGAGATTAGAAGGCGCTCACATTGCCGTCGTGGACGATGTCATGACCAGCGGCGCCACGCTCGATGAAATGGCGCGCACCCTCAAGCGCGCGGGCGCCAGCCGGGTCACGGGGTGGATCGTGGCGCGCACGCCGGAACGCCCTACTTCTTAGGCGCGCTCGCCAGGAGCCTCTCCAAAGATTGGAGTTGCTGCTGCGCCAGGTTCGACAGCGCAGCACCGGCGCCTTCCATCTCGCTCACACGCTGAAATGCCGCGCGGGCGGCGGCGTACTGGCCATCGTTGCGCAACGAGTAACCCATCCCGATGTGATACGCGGGATTCCTTGGCGCCAAGGCAACCGCTTCGGCATACTTACTCGCCGAACACCAGCACGTCCGTGGGATCGGACATGGCGACGATGGCCGCGCCTTCCGTGGGGCTCAGCACCAATGCCCGGAAGCGGCGTGCCTGGTTCTCCGTGAGGACGCGGGCGGATTCCAGGTTGATATCCTGGCGCTCCAGATCGACGAAGGCAATTCCCAGCTGGTTCTCCGTGGCCAAGCCCATTTCGATGACCACGCGGCCCAACTTCTTGCCCGACTTGCGCTGCTGGTCGAGAGCATCCTTCAACTGCTGCTCGTTGATCAGGCGCTGCTTGATTAATGCATCGCCGAGGCGTATTTTCTGCGGGGTGGCCATGGAGTCGCGAGATCTGAGAATATGGTCGCTGTCGATAATCAAGGTTCGGTCAAATGTTCGATGTGGTCTTGTACCAACCAGAAATTCCTCCCAATACGGGAAACATCATCCGTCTGTGCGCCAATACAGGAGCACGCCTTCATCTGGTTCACCCCTTGGGATTCAAGCTCGGCGACGTCCAACTCAAACGCGCCGGGCTGGACTATCACGAGTTCGCCAGCATCCGCACCCACGAATCATGGGAGCAATGCCTCGGGGTACTGGGCGGCAAGAGAATTTTTCCCGTCTCGACGAGGGGATTACGGCGCCACGACCAAATTCTTTACCAGCCCGGGGATGCCTTCGTGTTCGGCCCCGAGACGCGCGGGTTGCCGCAGGCCTTGTTGGAGAGCTTCGCGGGGGACTGCCGAATCCGGCTGCCGATGATGCCGGGTAACCGAAGCCTTAATCTATCCAACACCGTGGCGGTGTTGGTCTATGAGGCTTGGCGCCAGAACGGGTTTGCGAACGCGGCCGGGGAGTAATTCAGACAGGAGAGTCGCGCTTGGGCTCGCGCCGCATGAGCTCGTCCACGGCCGCGCGCGGTGTGAGTTTGCCCTGGAGCACGCCACATACCGCGCTCGTGATCGGAGTCTCCACGCCCAGCCGTTCGCCCAAGCGCAAGGCTTCCTGGGCGGTGTAGACACCTTCGGCGACATGTCCTAAACGAGCCAGGATGTCGCCCAGGCTGTCCCCCTTGGCCAAGGCGAGCCCCACTTTCCGGTTGCGCGATTGGTCCGAGGTGCAGGTGAGCATGAGATCCCCCGCCCCCGCCAATCCCAGAAAGGTATCCAGTTTGCCCCCCAGGCCCAGGCCCAGGCGCGTGAGTTCGGCCAGGCCCCGGGTGATCAGGGCGGCACGGGCACTCTCGCCCAGCCCCAGCCCATCGGAAATACCAGCGGCGATGGCGATCACGTTCTTGACCGCTCCACCCACTTCCACGCCAGTGAGATCGTCGCTGGAGTAAATGCGCAGGCGCGAACTGTTGAGCGCCAACCCCATATCTCGCCCGAATTTCGCGTCAGCGGAAGCGAGGGTGAGGGCCGCGGGCAATCCGCGCGCGACATCCTTCGCGAAGCTGGGGCCCGAGAGCGTTCCACACTTCACGCCGCACGGGAGTTCTTCTTGCGCGACCTGATGGGGTAGTTTCGCGGTGCCGCGCTCGAATCCCTTGCACAGCCATAGCACGGGGGTCTTGCAACCCGCATCTCGGAGATTTGAGAGCGTCTCGCGCAACCCGCCGACCGGTGTGGCGATGACGATGAGATCCTTGTTCGCGCAAGCGCTCTCGAACTCGGAGGTAAACCGGATGGCGTCGTGCAACGCGATGCCAGGAAGGTACTTGTCATTGCGCCGGCCGTGGCGCATTTTCTCCAATAACCCGGCATCCCGTCCCCACAACTCCACGTCGTGCCCGCCGGACAAGGAGCTGGCTAGAGCACTACCCCAAGCGCCGCCGCCGAGAATGCCCGTATTCATCCGCCCCAAACTTGGCCGATGCGCACAAAGCCGGAGGAACCGTCCAGGTGTTGCACCTTGAGCCAGCCATTGGCGCTCTCCAACACCTTGAGCACGACCCCTTGCTCGGCTTCAAAGACGGTGATCGCATCATCCCCGGGCTCGCTCTTTACCGCCGCGCGCGCCGTGGAAATCATCACCGTTTTTTCTTCGGACAGATCCGCCAACGCAATCCACGCCAACCCCCCGCTGGCATCGCGCACCTTTTGCCATCCTTCCACCGATACGACGACCTCCACCGGATAACCACCGCTCAAGATGTACAGCTTCTTCGCGCTAGCCGACGGCGCGTCGTAGAGCACCGCGCCGGACATGCGAATGGAGCGGTACTCCAAGGCCTGTCCCATCGCGGGACATAGGACTAAGGCAAACGCGAGTATTCGCCGGCTGGCGTAGGCTCGCATTCTCTAGTGCTGGGTGGGACTGGCTTGTTGCGCCTGCGCTTGCAGGCGCGCCTGGTGGATCGCCTCGAAATTGACGGGGGCGAGGAAGAAGGAGGGAAACCCCGCGCGCGACACGGCGTCGGATATGGTCTCGCGAACATAGGGAAACAAAATGTTGGGACAATGAATCGCCAGCACCTGTTCGATGTTCTCCTTCGGGATATTGCGAATCTGGAAGACGCCAGCCTGGTGGGCTTCCACGAGGAACACGGATTTCGCCTCGGTCTTGCCGTCCGGCAATTTGGGAGGAAAGGTCGCCGTCGCGGTCACGCTAAGCACCACCTCGTAGTGCGCGTCGTTGATGGGGTTGGCTTTGGTGGAAAGCTGGATATCGATCTTGGGAGATTCTCTTTCCAGGAAAACCTGAGGAGCATTGGGAACCTCGATGGAGAGGTCCCTCACGTAGATTTTCTCGATGTTGAATACCGGGGCTTGCTCTTCAGCCATGATGACTCGCTTTACGATAAAGCGCGCATTCTACTCGCCGCTCAAGAGCGGACCGAGTTTACCGGCGCGGTCCAGAGCGGATAAGTCGTCGAAACCGCCGACGTGAAAATCGCCCACGTAGATTTGCGGAACCGTGCGCCGCGCGGTGCGCTCCATCATTTCCGCGCGCCGTTTTGGATCGAGATCCACGCGGATCTTCTCGACGTCCCGCACGCCCTTGCTAGCCAGCAACTGCTCCGCCATGGTGCAATAAGGACAGTAGCCCGTGCAGTACATGCTTACCTTGGGAAAAATTTCGCTCACCTCATCGCGTTACGTACTACCCATGAATTCGGTCAAGAACTCTTGCTGACTGGCATCCCGGCTTGCTGCCAGGCCGCCAAGCCGCCCGCCAAGGCCGCCACGTCCATGAACCCAGCTTTCTTCAAGGTACCGGTCGCCGTGGCCGAGCGGTTACCCGCTTGGCATAACAACAAAATCGGCCGGTCCTTGAATTTCTCAAGCTCCTTCAGTTTGGATTCCAGTTCGCCGAAGGGAATATTGCGCGAATTGGCCACATGAGCGCTCTTGAACTCGGCGGGCTCGCGCACATCGACGACCACCGCGTCTTTTCGGTTGATAAGCTGCACCGCTTCGAAGGCGGATACATGCTTGGCGCCCGACAAACGCTTGGAAATGGTGGGCCATATGAATAATGCGCCGCTGACCACCGCCATCATGAACAACCAGATATTTTCCTGAACAAATTTCACTCATCGTCTCCTGGGTTTCGATTCCACATGGGCCAGCAGCCCTTGCAGGCCACCGCCTAAATCTTCCGTTCGCCGCCGCAAGACTCTCAGCGCATCCTCCGTAAGCGCGGGATAGGATGCCTCGGAGAGATCCCATTGCTGGATGGCTTCCTGGGTCTGGCCGCCCAACGCCAGCAACATGGCTTGCCGGTACACCACATCGTCTATCGGGAAATTGCGCATGGCGTGAGCATTCACCTTGCGCTTTGCCTCCAATTGCTCCGGACTGATCTGGATGGAGCGCGCCAGTCCGAGTTCCACGTAGGGCGCCAGCAAGGACTCCCGGCGAATGTCGAGCAGCATTTCCTTGGCGCGCTGGTTCACCAGCGCGGTGGCGTCGATGTAGCGGTAGCGAAACGCGAGAAAGTTCTCTAGATAAACGTAATCCCGGAACAACTGGGCCAGCCCGAACCATCCCAAGGCCAATCCCACGGCAAAGGCCACTCGCCATGAACGAGAGGACACCGATTCTAGCTTGGCGTCATGGGTCAGGCCAAGAACAACGGCGGCAATGCCAAGAAAGTAGGTGTACCACAGCGGGTATTCGAGCATGGAGTGAATGGCAAGCACCCCCGTCATGCTTACCACCCACCAGGTGGCGGGCGTGGTGGCGAGCTTGCGCACCGCCATGAACCAAAGCAGGGTCCCTAGCGCCACCGCTATTAATCCGGGCACTCCGAGCTCCGCCCACAAGTGCAGTACGATGTTATGCGCATGATGGGTGTACCCGGAGAGCGGCTCGGCCTGCTGGCCATTGATCAGAAAATGCTGCCAGCCAAACTGTCCCCAACCGGTACCGGCCCAAGGGGCCGCCTGAATCATGCGCCAAGCGGCGGCCCAGATATAAGGGCGCTCTTCCAGGGCAACGCCTTGCATGCGGTCAAGGCTAGTGGGCCGCGTGAGCCCTTCAATACCTAACCAATCCCAGGTGAGGTCCGCGCCAAGCATGACCGGAATAAGGCATAGCGTGGCGAAGAACAATTTCCGGTTGGTGGCCGAACGATCCCGGTATAGCCATATTCCCGCGACTAGTACGAAGCTCGCGGCGTAGAGCCAGATGGAGCGTGAGCCCGATAGCGGCAGCATGCAACATAGCAGTCCCGCAATGACCCCCAGCGATACGGTACGCAGCTTGCCATTCGCCCACAACAAAAGTACCGAGCACAAGGCCAGGGAGAGATAATTGGCGAAGTGGTTGGGCTGCCCCAGATTGCCCCATACAGCGCCGCCCGAGGCGGTAACCCAAGAGGCGAGCACGTCCGATCTAAATACTTGAGCCGCGCCCGCCAACGCGCTCAATACTCCTCCGGCAACCACGAAGCCAGCCAGCGCGTTGGCGGCGCGAGTCAATCCCAAAGCTTCGCGCAAGGCGGCCGCTGCGATGATCAGCCCCCCCGCCCACAATAGGTATAAGCATGCGAGCAACGCCGGCTGCGGCGCCGGCACGTGGCGCACCAACACTTGCCCCACCAGCAGCGCGCACAAAATGAGAGGAATGAGCCCCACCCTCGGCAGCGGGACCGCCGAAGAAAGCCGAAACGCCACCGCCAGAGAAATCGCTGCTAAACCCAGAGCGGCCGCAATCGCCTCGGCGTGAAAACTCGGAACGGGCGGGGCCTTGAAAGGCGCGAGGAAGGGTAAGCTGAACATGAGCCCCAAGGCGCCCAGCACCAGCCACCAACGCCGCGTACCGTGGGCTTGCCCCTCATCATGAGATCCGTCGTGAAATCGTGTCATGGCTGCCGGCCGTGGTGTCTAGGTATATCCCCCTAGAATACGTGGAATGTGACCCGAGGAAATTCTGCCTATGTTCAAAATTGTATTGTTCCGCCATGGCGAGAGTGTATGGAACAAGGAGAACCGCTTCAGCGGTTGGACCGATGTGGATCTATCCGAAGCCGGCCGCGAAGAGGCACGCGAAGCGGGCAAGCTGCTCAAGGCGGAAGGTTTTGCCTTCGATGTGGCCTTCACTTCCGTTCTTCGCCGCGCGATCCGTACCCTGTGGATCGCGTTGGATGAACTGGACTTGATGTGGATTCCAGTACGCCAAGCTTGGCAGCTCAACGAACGCCATTACGGCGCGCTGCAAGGGATGAACAAGGCGCAGACCGCGGCCCAATATGGCGAAAACCAAGTGCTCGTATGGCGCCGCAGTTACGACATTCCTCCGCCGGAGCTGGACCACTCGGATGCGCGCTACCCAGGACGCGACCCGCGCTACGCGGGGCTAAATCCCCAGGCTATTCCGCGCACCGAGTCCTTGAAAGAAACCGTGGCGCGAGTAGTGCCCTATTGGACGAAGGAAATCGCGCCATTGGTTGCCTCGGGCCAGCGCGTAGTGATCGCGGCGCACGGCAACTCCCTGCGCGCCCTCATCAAATATCTTGACCAGGTATCGGACCAAGAAATCGTGGGATTGAATATTCCCACCGCCATTCCTCTCGTTTATGAACTAGACGCCCGGTTGAAACCACTGCGCCACTATTACCTGGGCGACCCCGCCAAAGTGGAAAATGCCATCAAAGCCGTGGCGGCACAGGGCAAGGCGAAGGCGTGAATCGCGCCGGATGATTCGTCGCATGCGTTTGCCGCTAGCGTTGCTGCTCGCAGGCTTTGTTTGCTTGGGGTTTGGCGCGAACACGCCCTCCGAAGATCTCAAAGCCGTGCGGGAGCGCATCGAACAACTGGAAAAGGAAATCTCGCAAAAAGAGCAGACTCGCCAAATAGCCGCCAGGGCTGTGAAGAGCTCCGACCAAGAAATAATCGGTGCACGGCACAAGCTAAAGGAATTACAAGGCAAACTCAAAACGCTTCAAACTCAGTTGCTTGAGTTGGAACAGCAACGCGTCTCTCTGCACGCCACGCTCGCCGAACAGCGCGCCCTCCTCGCCGCTCTCGTGCACCAGCAATACTTGAGAGGGGCCCCCGAATCCTTGCAACTCGTGTTCACGGGACGAGATGCCGGTGAATTGGCCCGTAATCTGCACTACTTCTCCTACATTTCCAAGTCGCGCGGCAAGGTGATCGGCGATCTGCGAGAGAGTCTCGCGCAATTGGACGGCCTTGCCGCCCAAACCCAAGAGAAAAGCAAGGAGCTCGAAGCCCTGCACGACGCGGCGGAGAAAGAAAGAAAGCGCCTGGAGAAGGAGCGCTTGGCGCGTGAGGGCTTGCTGGCCAAGGTCGCGACCGATATCCAGAAACAAAAACAAGAAATCGAAACTCTCAAAAAAGACGAGCAGCGCCTGGCGTCCTTGGTGACTCATCTCGCAAGAGAACTCGCCAGGAAATCAAGGGACATGAAAAAATTCAATCTCAAGGCCCCAGAGCCTGTAGGCGAGGTAGCGTTCTCCAAGCTCAAGGGCAAACTTAGATTGCCGGTAATAGGGGAACTCATGAATCGCTTCGGGAGTCCACGTGCGGACACTGGTTTGTCTTGGAAAGGCTTGGTGATCGCTACCCAGAACGGTGAAGCGGTAAAAGCCATCGCTTCCGGCGAAGTCGCTTATGCGGATGCGCTGCGAGGATTCGGCAAACTCCTGATCCTGGACCATGGGGAAGGCTATATGAGTCTATACGGATACAACCAGTCGCTGGCGCGCAAAGTCGGCGATAAAGTCGATGCGGGCGACAAAATCGCTCTCACCGGAAGCGGCGGCGCCGGGGAATCAGGTTTATACTTCGAGCTAAGAATACAGGGCAAACCGGTCGACCCCATGAAATGGATGGCTCGGTAAATGACTAGGAGGTGTTTTCTCCAGTTCATGCAGCGGCAACCCATCCGTACCAGAAGACCACCTGTAGGAGACTGCAATGCGTACAAAATTTAAATCCGCTGCGATGATCACTGCTGGCGCCGTGATCGGAATATTGATCACCTTGAATCTTTCCGCCGTGGCGCAGAAGACTCCTGGTCCCTTGCCTATCGAGGACTTGCGGGCCTTTACGGAAGTCTTCGGCCGAATCAAGAGCGATTATGTCGAGGCGGTCGATGATAAAAAGCTCATCAGCGAGGCCATCAATGGCATGCTGACAGGCCTGGATCCCCATTCCTCCTACCTCGACGCCGAAGCCTTCAAGGAGCTTCAGGTCGGAACTCAAGGCGAATTCGGGGGCCTGGGCATCGAAGTTGGCATGGAAGAGGGCTTTGTCAAAGTCGTATCTCCCATTGAAGATACGCCAGCTCACCGGGCGGGGCTCAAACCCGGTGATCTCATCATCAAACTTGACGATGCCAACGTGAAGGGTATGTCGCTCAACGATGCCGTCAAGCGCATGCGCGGCAAGCCCAATACGGACATCACGCTGACCGTGATCCGCAAAGGCGAGTCCAAGCCCAGGGTCTTTACTCTTACCCGTGCGGTTATTCAGATTCAGAGCGTCAAGAGCAAGGCCATCGAAACCGGATTCGGATACGTGCGCATCACGCAGTTCCAGGAGCACACCGCGGAGAAACTGATCACGGCGCTTGAGAAAATTTATAAGGACAATCCGGCAGGCGTGAAAGGGCTGGTGCTCGATCTGCGCAATGATCCCGGGGGATTGCTCAATTCGGCGGTGGCGGTATCGGCCGCTTTCCTTCCCAGCAATGCCTTGGTGGTCTACACCGATGGCCGCACGGAGGATTCGAAGATGCGGCTCCTTGCCAGTCCCGAGTATTATTTGCGCGGCAGCCGCGACGACTTCATGAAGAGGCTGCCTGCCGGGGTTAAGACTGTCCCCATGGTGGTGCTGGTCAACAGCGGGTCCGCATCCGCCTCCGAGATCGTCGCTGGCGCATTGCAAGATCACAAGCGCGCGGTCATCATGGGTACGCAAAGTTTCGGCAAGGGGTCCGTGCAGACCATTCTCCCCTTGGGAAATAACACCGCCATCAAACTCACCACGGCGCGCTACTACACCCCTAACGGCCGGTCCATCCAGGCCAAGGGCATCACGCCAGATATCCTGGTGGAAGAAGCCACCATCACCGAATCCGAAGCGACCCTACGGATGCGGGAAGCGGATTTGGAACGCCATTTGTCCAACCCCTCGGAAGATAAGGGAGGCGATCCCTCCAAACCTTCGGCGAAGCCAGCGGATGACTCGGAATCCAAGAGCGACGGGGACAAGAAGCCTTCGGCCGCCATGGAGTATGGTTCCAAGAACGATTACCAACTCAATCAAGCCATCAATTTGCTCAAGGGTCTACAGATTCTGAGCAAGCGCTAGTTCGCAACCTCTTGAAAAAGGCCGCCGCCCGGCGGCTTTTTTCTTTGATGACCATGGACCTGAACGATCTTCAGCTTCTGCGTTACAGCCGCCATATTTTATTGCCGGAGATCGGCATCGATGGCCAGCAGAAGTTGTGCGAAGCCCGTGCGCTGGTCGTGGGTCTGGGGGGGTTGGGTAGTCCCGTAGCCATGTACCTAGCGGCGAGTGGTGTCGGCAATATCACTTTGTGCGACGCCGATATAGTTGACCTGACCAACCTGCAACGCCAAATCGCGCATCACACGGGATCGGTGGGCCAGCTCAAGGTTGAATCGGCGAAGGCCACCTTGGCGCGCATTAATCCGGAAGTGAATGCCGAGCCGGTTCCCGAGAGGGTTGAAGGAGAGCGGCTGGAGCAGTTAATTCAGGATGCGGACGTCGTCGTCGACGCCAGCGACAATTTCCCCACGCGCCACGCCATCAACCGTGCGTGCGTGAAGTATCGCAAGCCCTTGGTCTCCGGGGCGGCCGTACGTTTCGACGGGCAGATTTCCGTGTTCGATTTACGCGATAGTTCCAGTCCGTGTTATGAATGCCTCTTTCCCGAAGGCGGCGAGATCGAGGAGACACGCTGCGCGGTGATGGGCGTATTCGCCCCGTTGGTGGGGATCATCGGCGCCATGCAAGCCGCCGAGGCCATAAAGATCCTCGCGGGAACGGGTGAAGTCCTAAAGGGCCGGCTACAACTTCTCGACGCACTCACCATGACGTGGCATTCGGTGAAACTGCGTAAGGATCCGAAGTGCCACGCATGCGCGACTCAGTCTTCGCGTTAAGCTTCACCGCAGTGCCGTTCACCGCAGCGCCTGATGAAAAACCGCACCGGCTCCACACCGGGAGCGTGCACATCGGTGAGAACACATTCGCGATAGACGGCCGAACCCCCGGATTCCCCGGAGTTCGACAACCGCAGATCACGCTCTTGCCATCGCATGCGGTCATCTTGCATGGAGGCATTCATAATGAGCGGGCCAGCGTCTTGGCAATTGGAAACGATTTCCGCGGTTCCGCGGAGCTGGCCCTGGGCCTCGTTAAGGACGGAGGCTTGGGTGAGGGTCCAGGCCAAGTGCAACAAGGTGGCCCGCCTGGCTTCATCGCTCATGTCGCTCATCTTCGGAAGCGCCACCGCGGACAAAGTGCTCAGCACCGTGAGCATGGTGACGAACTCTATCTGGGTAAGCCCATGGGACTTTCTAATCATCTTCGGTATCCTTGCATTCGCCTTTCCCGGCGATTGAGCCGGATGTTGCTAGGGTGCGCGCGCCACCACAAGGAAGGTCAGAACAAGTCAATGCCCGCGCGTTTGGGCGCGCCATGAAATGCGCGGCGTGCGCAGAGACGTTTCAGTGCGGGATGGAAGGCGCCCAACCCTGTTGGTGCGCGACGAGTTATCCGCACGCGCTTCCCGTGCCGGGGCCTACCCAGGCTTGTTATTGCCCGCGATGCCTAGCGCGAGAAATAGAGGCACAGCGGACGAACGAGAAGCGGCCTACTTGACCAGGACTACCGGTACCGGCGCCAGATGAACAACCTTGGCGGCCACGGAACCCAGCAGCAAATTGGCGATGCTACCCATGCCGCGCGTGCCCATCACAATCAGCTTGCAATCATGTTGGGCGGCGTACTGGCTGATACTGGCGGCCTCTTCCCCGACCGCTACGTGTGCGCTGTGGGCAATGCCAGAACCGTCCAGGCGCTCGCGCGCGCCATTTAGCGCGAGAGTGCCCTCTTCCTCGTAATAATTGTGCAGTTGCTCTTGAGAAATAAAGGCTCGCACATTGCCGGAGACCACCGGGCGCTGAGCGTTCAAAAGATGAATCTCCGCCGGCTCCTTGTATAGGTCACGGGTAGAAATAGCGTAGTCCACGGCTCGTAAGGCGTTATCGGATCCGTCCACCGGTACCAGTATTCTCATGGTTGGCCTCTTGCGTGTAAGCCTCAACGCCGCGTCTGCGCATCGAGGTCGATGACTTCCTCGATGGCGCCTCCCTCGGCACCCGCCGCGACCTTCGACGCGAACCACTTACCCACGGCAATCACCAATACCGCGCCCGCGGCGGGCGCGGCGTAATGCAGCCAATGGGCGTAATCATCGATCCACGCGGACATCGCGGAATCGCCCACCGCCATCTCGCCCGCGACGTAACCAAGAAGCGCGCCGCCCACCGTGATGATGACGGGAAAGCGGTCCATCAGTCGCAGAATCAAGGTGCTGCCGAAAATGATGATCGGGATACTGACCGCCAAACCCAGAACGAGTAGCGGGATACTGTCCTTCGCCGCCGCCGCCACGGCAAGCACGTTGTCCAGGCTCATCACCAAGTCGGCGATGAGAATGGTCCGGATGGCCGCGATCGCGCTTGAGGAGCGCGCGGCGCCACCATGCTCCCCTTCACCCTCGGGAATGATCAGCTTGATGCCAATCCAAATCAGCAGCACGCTTCCGGTGATTTTCAACCACGGCAGGGTAAGCAGCTTGGCCGCGACGATGGTGAGGATGACCCGCATGACGATGGCGGCCAAGCTCCCGTACAGAATCGCTTTCTTCTGCTGCTCCGGCGGAAGAGTGCGGGCCGCTAGGGCGATCACCACGGCGTTGTCGCCGGACAGGATGACATTGACGCCAATGATCTCTATCAGCGCCGTCCAAAATAGAGGGCTTGAAATCTCCACGGTCTCCTATTCCTTCGGGGCCTTGCCGCCCACTTACGTCACAACACCGACTTGAGCAGCTTGCCCATCTCCGCGGGATTGCGCGTTACTTTGATGCCGCATGCTTCCATGACCGCTAGTTTCTCCGTCGCAGTGCCCTTTCCCCCGGAGATAATGGCCCCAGCGTGTCCCATGCGTTTTCCTGGCGGCGCGGTGATACCAGCGATGAATCCCACGACGGGTTTTTTCATGTGGTCCTTGACCCAAAGAGCGGCTGTCTCCTCGTCGGAACCGCCGATTTCCCCCACCATGATGACGGCGTCGGTTTGAGGATCGTCGTTGAAGATTCTGAGCACGTCGATGTGCTTTATGCCGTTGACCGGATCGCCGCCGATCCCCACGCAAGAGGATTGGCCCAGCCCCAATTCCATCAACTGGCCCACGGCTTCGTAGGTTAGCGTTCCCGAGCGCGACACCACCCCCACGCGGCCTTTCTTGTGAATATGGCCAGGCATGATGCCGATCTTGATTTCATCGGGAGTGATGATACCTGGGCAGTTGGGACCTATCAAGCGCGTTTTCTTGCCTTGCATCTTGTACTTGGTGCGGATCATGTCCCGCACCGGAATGCCTTCGGTGATGCAGATGACGAGATCGAGTTCTGCCTCCACGGCCTCGTCGATGGCGGCCGCGGCAAAGGAAGGCGGTACGTAAATCACGGACACGGTGGCGCCCGTGGTTTCTTTCGCATCCTTCACGGTGCCAAATATGGGAATGCCTTCGAAATCCTCGCCCGCCTTCTTAGGGTTTACACCGGCGACAAAGCAGTTCTTGCCGTTGGCGTAATCGCGGCACATGCGGGTGTGGAACTGGCCTGTCTTGCCGGTGATGCCTTGGGTGATGACTTTGGTATTTTTGTCGATCAATATCGCCATCGCGCCTACCCTTTCTTGTTGAGCGCCGCCATCACCTTCTGCGCGGCATCGGCCATGTTGGAGCCGGAAATAATGGGTAAGCCTGAATCCGCCAGGATTTTCTTTCCCAGTTCCACGTTGGTACCTTCCAGACGCACGACCAGCGGCACCTTGAGTCCCACGATTCTCGCCGCCTCCACTACGCCGGTGGCGATCACATCGCACTTCATGATGCCACCGAAGATATTCACCAGAATGGCGCGAATGTTGGGATTCTTCAGCATGATCTTGAAGGCTTCCGTGACCTTTTCGGTGGTGGCCCCGCCTCCTACATCAAGAAAATTGGCCGGGGTCCCGCCGTAGAGCTTGATGATGTCCATGGTGGCCATGGCCAAGCCCGCGCCGTTCACAAGGCAGCCGATGTTGCCATCCAGCGAAATGTAGGATAGATCGAATTTGGAGGCTTCGATTTCCGCCGGATCCTCTTCATCCAGATCGCGCATGGCGACGATGTCGTCGTGGCGGAACAGTGCATTGGAATCGAAATTCATCTTGCCGTCGAGGGCAATCACGCGGCCGTCGCCGCTCAATATGAGGGGATTGATTTCGGCCAAGCTGGCGTCCGTTTCGTCGAAGGCCTTGTAGAGCCCTTGGAACACGGCGCGCGCCTGAGGGAGGGAGGCCTCGGGAATACCGATCTTACGCGCCACGTCATCAGCCTCCCGGTCGCGTAGACCAGACACGGGGTCGATAAATATCTTGTGGATTTTTTCCGGTGTGTGGGCGGCCACTTCTTCGATGTCCATGCCGCCTTCGCTCGAAGCCATCAGGGCAACGCGCTGGGTGCCACGGTCCACCACCATGCCTAAATAAAGCTCTTTCTTGATATCGGCGCCCTTTTCGATCAAAAGGCGTCTTACCTTTTGGCCCTCCGGACCCGTCTGATGTGTCACCAACTGCATGCCTAGAATTTGTCCGGCGTAAGTACGTACTTCGTCCTTGGACTTCGCCAGCTTTACACCACCTCCTTTTCCACGCCCCCCCGCGTGGATCTGGGCTTTGACCACCCAAACGTGACCGCCCAACGAGCCTGCGGCGGCCACGGCTTCATCTACCGAGTAACAGGCAATGCCTCTTGGCGTGGGCACACCGAACTTACGCAGCACTTCTTTGGCTTGGTATTCGTGGATTTTCATGGGTATGGAGCTTGTCTGGTCTGGCGTTTCATCGATTGGGCCGCCTTGATCTTGAGGGCACCTCTAATAATTCAGCATTCTAGAGTAGAGCATTTGGAATCGATGTGATAAAAAGCCTCGAAGCGCAAAGTGATCCCGAGGCCGATGAAGAAAGACAAACGCAGGAAGCAACCCAAACCCAAGCAGCCTGGATTCTTCGATGTACAAGAGCGCGCCGAGCAACTCACTC
>SHXO01000078.1 GCA_009693245.1 Betaproteobacteria bacterium
AGAACGCCATCACCGAAGTCATGTCCACGGGCGGGTCCACCAACGCGGTGCTGCACCTGCTCGCGATGGCGCATGACTTCGGCGTGGAGTTATCTTTGGACGATTTCGATCATATTTCGCGCAAAACTCCAGTGGTGGCCGACATGCGCCCGTGGGGGACTTACACAGCGCCGGAAATGTACGACGCGGGCGGCATGGCCGTCGTTGGCAAACGTCTGATGCAAGCGGGGCTGCTGCACCATGGTGAGAAGACCATCAGCGGGCGCACCCTCGGAGAGGAGATCGAGGCCAGCCCCGAAACCCAGGGCCAGCAAGTCATCAAGCCGCTGGCGCAGGCGCTCAAGCCGGAAGGCGGGCTCGCCATCCTGCGCGGGAGTCTCGCGCCCGGCGGCAGTGTCATCAAAGTTTCCGGCCAGAAGAAAAGTTACCACCAAGGCCCGGCGAAAGTCTTCGAGCGCGAGGAAGACGCCTTCCGCGCCATCAAGGAAGGCCGCATCCAACCAAACGACGTGATCGTGATCCGCTACGAGGGGCCCATCGGCGGGCCGGGGATGCGAGAGATGCAGCTTGTCACCGGTGCGTTGCAAGGGGCTGGGTTGGGAGAGACCGTGGCCCTGATGACCGACGGGCGCTTCTCCGGTGCCACGCGCGGCTTCGTCATCGGCCACATCGTACCGGAAGCGGCGCGACGCGGTCCTATCGCGGCCCTCAAGGATGGCGACACGATAACGATCGACGTGGACAAGCGCCGCCTGGATGTGGGGCTTACCAGCGACGAAATTAAGCAACGCCTTTCCCATTGGAACGCGCCCACTCCGCGCTACACCAGTGGCGTATTCGCGAAATATGCGCGCCTGGTTTCGGATGCCTCCAAGGGCGCGATCACGGACTTGCCTCCAGGGTAATATTGCGGGCCCTGCGCGGCGCGCTGAACTTGCGCGCGCGTCTCAAAACTTATTTTTAGGAAGCTGGCCATGCCCGTGTCTACTTTTCAACTCGAACACCTCAATCTTCCGGCGCGCGATCCAGAAGGTCTTGCGCGTTGGTACGAACAAACCTTTGGACTGAAAGCCGATTCGAACAAGGTGCGCGGCCCGGGCGTGCTGATCGTATTTCAACCGGGCGAACCGGTGAGCCGCGCGCCCGATCTACACTTCGGCCTGAAACTATCCTCCATGGCCGAATTGAATGAATGGGCCAGCAAGTTCAACGTGAAAATCACCATTGGTGGGGAGTACAACGCCTTTCGCACCTTCGATCCCGAAGGCAATTGCGTGGAGCTGTACTGCAAAGCCACGGCATAAAGGACGACAATGAAAATAGCGGTTGTAGGATGTGGCGCCATGGGAAGCGTGTACGCCGCGCTTCTCGGTAACGCCGACCACGAAGTATGGGCCATCGATTCCTGGAAGGAACATGTGGACGCCATGCGCCAGAACGGGCTGCGTCTGGAAGGCGCCTCGGGCGACCACACCGTGCGCGTGAACGCGACCACCGATGCCGCGCAGGCCGGACATTGCGAATTGGTGATCATCGCGACCAAGGCCATGCATGTGGAAACGGCAGCGCAAGCGGCTCGCTCACTCATCGGCCCCAAGACCATGGTGCTCTCCATTCAAAACGGCTTGGGCGGCCCCGATACCGCGGCGCGCGTGCTCGGCCGCGACAAGGTGATGGTCGGCGTGGTCGGGGGGTTTGGCGCCTCCATGCGCGGCCCCGGTCACGCGCATCACAACGGCTGGGAACTGGTGCGCCTGGGCGAAATGAGCGGGCCCATCTCGCCGCGCTTGGAGAGCGTGGCGCAAGTGTGGACATCTGGCGGCTTCAAGGTGAAGTGCTTCGACGACATCGACCAGCTCGTGTGGGAGAAACTCATCTGCAACGTGTGTTTTTCGGGCACTTGTGCTCTTACGGAAATGACCGTTGGCCAGGTCATGGATAACGCCGATGCATGGGCATGCGCTTCGAGATGCGCCAGAGAGGCGTACGACGTGGCCAAGGCACGCAACATCCGCGTGGATTTCGACGACCCCGTGAGCTACGTGCGCAACTTCGGTAGCAAAATCCCCGATGCCCGGCCCTCCATGTTGCTCGATCACATGGAAGGACGCATGTCGGAAATCGATTTCATCAACGGCGCCATTCCCGTTGCCGGCCAAGCGCTGGGCGTTGCCACGCCGTTCAATACGGTGGTCAGCACCTTGGTCCGGGCCAAGGAGCGCAAGATGGGCGCGCGCAAATAATCCCTTCAGAGCAATCAGGAGAACACATGCAACAGCTTCAGATGTACATCGACGGAAAATTCACCAACGCCGCCTTGGGCAAGTGGTTCGACAGTTACAACCCTTTCACGGGCAAAGTGTGGACGCAAGTGGCGCAAGGCGATGCGGAAGACGTGGACCGCGCCGTTCAAGCCGCGCACCGCGCCTTCACGCAGGGCCCCTGGCCGCAGCTCACCGCTAGCCAGCGAGGCATATTGCTGCACAAGCTGGGCGACTTGATCGTGCGCGACGCGAGAAAACTCGCCGAGTTGGAAGTGCGCGATAACGGCAAGCTCATCGCCGAAATGCAGGGCCAGGTCAATTACATTCCCCAGTGGTACTACTACTTCGGTGGCATGGCGGATAAAGTGCAAGGCGCCGTGATCCCTCTGGACAAGAAGGGCTACTTCAATTTCACGCGCCATGAACCCCTCGGTGTCGTGGCCGCCATTACCGCCTGGAATTCGCCGCTGCTGTTACTGGCGTGGAAACTGGCTCCGGCGCTTGCGGCCGGCAACACGGTGGTGGTGAAACCCTCGGAGTTCACATCGGCGTCGACCTTGGAGTTCATCAAGCTCGTCGAGGAAGCCGGGTTCCCAACCGGCGTGGTGAACGTCATCACCGGCTTCGGCAAGGACGTGAGCACCCTCACCACCCATCCCCTGGTACGCAAGGTTGCCTTCACTGGTTCGGACGCCACGGGCCGTGCCATCAACGTGGCCGCAGCCAGTACTTTCAAGCGTTGCACCTTGGAACTGGGCGGTAAATCTCCCAACATCGTGTTCGACGATGCCAAGATCGAAGATGCCGTGAACGGCGCCGTCTCGGGAATCTTCGCTGCCACGGGCCAAACTTGCATCGCCGGATCGCGTTTGCTACTGCAAGAAGGCGTGCACGACCGCTTCATGGAAAAGCTGATAGCACTGTCCAAGACCGCGCGCATGGGCGACCCCATGAGCACGGAGACCCAAGTGGGACCCATCACCACGCGTCCGCAATACGAAAAAGTGCTGAGCTATATCGACGTGGCCAAGAACGAAGGCGCCAAACTCGCGCTGGGCGGTGGCCCCGCCAAGCGACCGGAGTGCGGCGATGGCTGGTTCGTAGAGCCCACGGTGTTCACCGGCGTCACCAATAACATGCGCATCGCGCAAGAAGAAGTATTCGGGCCCGTGCTCTCCGTCATCAAATTCAAGGATGAAGAGGAGGCTACCGCCATCGCCAACGATGTACGCTTTGGCTTGGGCGCCGGGGTGTGGACCAGCGACATCGGCCGGGCCATCCGCATGTCCGAGCGTATTCAAGCGGGAACCGTGTGGGTCAACACCTACCGCGCGGTGAGCTATCTCTCGCCCTTCGGCGGATACAAGGATTCGGGTCTCGGGCGCGAGAGCGGCCAGGATGCCATCCGCGAGTATCTACAGGTCAAGAGTGTTTGGATCAACACCGGAGCGGCGACGGGTAACCCGTTCGTGCTGCGTTAGGAGGAAAAAATGAAAGGCATCGTTTTTCAAGGCAACCGCCAATTGCAGATTCAGGAATTCCTCGACCCCACACCGGGGCCCGGCGAAGTAGTGCTGGAGATCAAAGCTTCCGGCATGTGTGGGAGTGATCTGAAGTTCTATCGCGCCGAGTGCGGGGCAGCATCCCTGGGCCTGGGCAAGATCAGCGGCCCGCTCATCGGCGGCCACGAACCCTGCGGCGTGGTGGCGGCGGTGGGTCCCGGCGTATCGGAGAATCAAGCCAAGGTGGGCATGCGCGTCATGCAACACCACTATCGTGGCTGCGGCGTGTGCGAGCATTGCAACACCGGCTGGATGCAGTTGTGCGTGGAAGGCGTGGCGGAAGTCTACGGCGTCACTGGCCACGGCGCGCACGCGAAGTACATGAAGTGCCCGGCACGCACGTTGGTGCCGTTGCCCGAGGAATTGTCCTTCGATGCGGGCGCCGCCATTTCTTGCGGCACGGGTACCGCGTGGGGCGCGCTGCACCGTCTTGGCCTACAAGGCGACCAAACCATCGCCGTGTTCGGCCAAGGCCCGGTGGGATTGTCCGCCACGCTGCTGGCGGCGGAAATGGGCGCGCGCGTCATCGCGTTGGATACCAACGAAGAGCGGTTGGCGCGGGCCAAGGAGTTCGGCGCCGAAGTGCTCATCAATCCCGCGAACACGGAGAACGTGGTGCAAGCCATCCGCGATGCCACTCACGGACGCGGCGCGCATGCATCCATCGACGCCTCCTCGTCGCCCAAGGCACGCGCCGACGCCGTCAAGTGCGTGCGCACTTGGGGCAAGGCCTGCTTCGTGGGCGAGGGCGATTCCGTCACCTTGGACGTGAGCAACGACATCCTGCGCCGGCAGGTTACCATCATCGGCTCCTGGACCTTTTCCACCGTGGGGCAAGCGGACTGCGCGCGCTACGTCGCTGACCGCGAGATGAATCTCGACAAGTTGTTCACGCACCATTGGAAGCTGGAGCAAGCCGAGGAAGCCTACAAACTCTTCGACAAACAGTCCTCCGGCAAGGGCGTGATCCGGCCTTCTTAGCATCATGTTCGAAGGCTTCAAACTAACCGAGATTCAAGCAGGCGATGTAACGGTCCGCGCCCGCACGGGCGGATCGGGGCCGCCGCTCTTGCTGCTGCACGGTAATCCGCAGACGCATGTAATGTGGCACCTGGTCGCGCCGGTGCTGGCGAAGCACTTCACCGTGATTGCCACCGACATCACGGGTTACGGCATGAGCAGCAAACCGCCGTCCGTGGAGGGTCACGCACCCTATTCCAAGCGTGCCATGGCGCGCAGCCAGGTGGAAGTCATGCGGCAACTCGGGCACCAGCGATTCGCGGTGGCGGGTCATGACCGTGGCGGGCGCGTGGCCTACCGCATGGCACTCGATTTCCCCAACGCTGTCTCCAAACTCGCGGTGCTGGATATCATTCCCACGGGCGAAGCTTTCGAGCGCAGCGGCAAGGAGTTCGCGCTAGGCTATTACCACTGGTTCTTCTTGGCACAACCGGCACCCCTCCCCGAAAGACTGATCAACGCGGATCCAGATTGGTGGTGGGGCTGGCACACATCGCGCGGCGCGCTGTTCGCGCCGGAAGCGGTGGCCGATTATCTAACTTGCTTTCGCAATCCGGAAACCGTCCGTGGCATGTGCGAGGACTACCGCGCGGGTGCCGGCATCGACTGCGAGATAGACGCGCAGGACAAACGAACGGGCCGGCGAATAACCTGCCCCGTGCTGGCGCTGTGGGGCGCGAAAGCAAGATTAGAATCTTGGTACGACACCCTCGCCATCTGGCGAGCGTGGGCCAACGATGTAACCGGCCGCGCGCTGGATTGCGGCCACTATCTCGCGGAAGAGAAACCAGAAGAAACGGCGGCACAACTGCTCGCTTTCTTTAGCTGATCTTTCCTATCTAACCCAGGTAAAACGACATCATGAGAATTTCCATCAGCACGCTTCAGAAAATGAAAACCGAAGGTCAGAAGATCGCCATGGTCTCCTGCTATGACGCGAGCTTCGCGGCCTTGTGCGAGAACGCTGGCGTCGAGATCTTTCTCATCGGCGATTCGCTGGGCATGGTGGTGCAAGGACACGATTCCACGCTGCCCGTCACCATCGAGGACATGGTCTATCACACGCGCTGCGTGGTGCGCGGCAGCCAGAAATCCTTCGTGCTGGGTGACCTACCCTTCGGCAGTTATCAGATCAGCCCGCAACAAGCCTACGAGAATGCCGCTAAGCTGATGGCGGCCGGGGCGCAAGCGGTAAAGCTCGAAGGCGGGGCCGTCATGGCGGAGACCGTCGCTTTTCTCACTTCGCGCAGCATCCCCGTGTTCGGCCACCTAGGTCTCACACCCCAATCCGTGCACGCCTTGGGCGGCTACAAGGTGCAAGGCAAGACCGATGCGGCCGCCGAGCGCATTCGCGCCGACGCCAAGCTGCTGGAGCAATCCGGCGCCTGCGGCCTTGTGCTCGAATGCGTCCCCACCCCCTTGGGAAAACAGATCACCGACGATCTCACCATCTTCACCATCGGCATCGGCGGCGGCCCACACTGCTCGGGCCAGATTTTGATTCTGCACGACATGCTCGATGTCTATCCCGGCAAGAAAGCGAAGTTCGTGAAGAACTTCATGGCGGGCGGCCCATCGATTCAGCAGGCGATGCAGAACTACGTGAAGGAAGTGAAGGACGGCTCGTTCCCGTCGCCGGAATATTGTTTTAGTTAGAAGTTCAAAACCAGTCTTCCGCGCCCAGGCCATTTACCCTCGAAAACTCCTTGGTATTGTGCGTTACCAAGGCCGCCCCATGAGAAAGAGCGGTGGCGGAAATCAGGACATCCATCGGACCGATGGCCATTCCCGCGGCGTCAAGAACGCCGCGAATTGCCGCCGCCAGTTTGGCGGTATCCGCATCTAATGCAAGGACACGGACAAGGCAGTGTGTTCGTATCCAGCGCGTACATTAGAGTTTTCCGCGTTTGCTGTCCTTGGCTCCGCTCGCGCGAATCTCTTCTGCCAGCGGAAAATCCGGCCATGCCCCCGCTAAATCGCGCACGTGCTCCGGCCAGTCCGCAACCGCTCGCCGGCGGATCAAGTCCGCGATCCATTTGCTCTTCGATATTCCAGCGGACTGGACGGCCGCCTGCATCAATTTTTCGGTTTCATCGTCCAAGTAAATTGTGACCTGTCCGATGCACCGACCGCCGTTCGCGGATTGAGAGTTCCTACACCGGCACCCCTTCGATCAAACTCCACTCTGACTTCGTCGGGATGATCCGGGAGAGCTGAAATCCGCTGGCCTCGTACAGATGCCGAAACTCAGGTTCCGTGCGTTCGCGCCCGCCGTGAGTGTGCACCAGCATGTGCAGGTCGGACCACTTGGCGGAGAAGGGTTCGTTGCCGGGCGGGACGATGCGTTCGCACACGAAGAGTCTCGCGCGGGGCTCCATGGCGGTTCGAACGTTGCCCAGGAATTTCACGCAGTGGGCATCGTCCCAATCGTGGACGATGTGCTTCATGAAGTAAATGCCGCCGCCCTTAGGGATGGCATCGAAAAAACTGCCGTGGCGGAATTCGCAGCGGTTACTCAATGCGCGCGTGGCGATGTACTGCTCCGCGCGTTCTCGCAGGTGCGGCAAATCGAATAGCACGCCCTTGAGTGTTGGAAAGCCGGAGAGGATCGCGCACAGGGTGCTGCCGACGCCTCCCGCGACGTCGACGATGACATCGGTGGCGGAGAAATCGTAGGCCGAGGCGATGGCGTCGTTGATCAAGCCCGAGGAACCCGCCATGGCGCGGTCGAACATGCCGGCTTTCTCGGGGTTGCGAGACAGGTAATTCCAAAACTGTTCGCCGTAAACTTGCTCGAAGGAAGGCTTGCCGGATTGCACGCAGTAGGCCAACTCTTCCCAGCTCTTCCAACTGGTTTCATCGCCAAAGAGCATGGCGAGACCGCGCAGGGAACTCGGAACGTCGTCACGCAGACATTCGGACAAGTCCGTGTTGGCGAAGCGACCCGCTTCATCTTCCCGGAAAATCCCCCGGCTGGCGAGAGCGCGCAGCAGACGGTGCAGGGTGGATCCGTGCAGCGAGACTTCATCAGCCAGGGCTTGCGCTGTCTTGGGGCAATTGGCCAGCCGGCCGGCTATGTCATGCTCCGCGGCAAGGTGGATGGCGCGTGAGACGAAGTACCACGTAATCATGTCGCGCATCTGGGCCGCGGCGGTTTCCATTTTCTTCATCAGACGCCAGTAGTAGGGACGCCGATTCTACGGTATGGCGTTGCGCGCCATGGCAGAATACGCTCCCATGATCCAGGACAGGCACGCGCATCCGGCACACAATTCCCCGCCAGCCGGACGAGGAAGTACCGTCCATGCCGAGATCACGTTCTCCGTGGATACGGGCGAGATGCCGGTCAATGAGACCTACGAGGCGGGTCGCGTCATCGGACGCCGCTCGGGAGCCAGGGAGCAGCGCCGGGTCGAGATTGCCGATGCCCGCGCATGGGGCCGCGAGATGACGCTCGATCGCAATGGCTTTGAGCTGGCGGAGCACGCCACCACGGTGAAGAATTTTTTTGACGCCACTGAACTCGCAAGGATCTACTACGCCGAGATCGAGCAACTGGTGTCACGGGTTTCCGGTGCTTACCGTGTGCACGTGTTCGATCATACGTTGCGTTCGGGGGACGAGGCGGAGCAGTCCGAGCGCAAAGTGAGGGAGCCTGTGCTGTGGGCGCACAATGACTACACTGAGTGGTCCGGTCCGCAACGCTTGCGTGAATTGTTGCCCGCGGGGGCGGAGCAGTTGCTCAAGCGCCGCTTTGCCATTATCCAGGTGTGGCGGGCCATATCTCGGCCCATCCTGGCGAACCCGCTGGCCGTGGTGGATGCACGCAGCGTGGCGGCCGGCGATTTGATCAAGGCCGAGCGCCGTTATCCCCACCGCGTGGGCGAGACTTACCAACTCGCCTACAACCCCAACCAGCGCTGGTTCTACTTTCCTCACATGACGCGCGACGAGGCCCTGGTGTTCAAGGTCTACGATTCCGAGAAGGACGGCCGCGCGCGCTTCACGCCGCATTGTTCCTTCGTGGACCCGGCCACGCCCACCGGCGCGCCGCCACGCCAAAGCATCGAGGCGCGGACGTTGGCTTTCTTCGCATAGACATGGCTAAGCGCGGCCTCATCGCCGGTGCCGGCCCTGCGGGACTGCTCTTCGCCTGGCTCTTCAAGCGCCGCCACCCTCACTGGCAGGTCGAGGTGCTCGAGCAGAACGAGGCCGGCCTTACTTTCGGCTTCGGGGTCGTGTTCTCGCAAGGCGCATTGGAATTTCTGCAACGCGATGCCTCCGATTTTTACGAACTTCTCCTGCCGCGCATGGAGATCTGGCCAGCGCAGCGCATCGTGCATCGTGACGAACGCGTGGAAATAGACGGCAATGGCTTCTCCGCCATCGCACGCCTCGAGTTAAACAAGTTACTGCAAGATCTGTGTCGCGAATCAGGGGTGAATCTCGTGTTCGGGCGCCGCATCGAATCGCTTGCCGAGCTGAGCGGCGCGGCATCTGGTCGTGGGCGCGGATGGATTGAACTCCTTCGTGAGAGGCGCGCATCCGCAGCGATTCGAACTTCGCACGCAGTGGCTAACCAACAAGTTCGCATGGTATGGAACGAGCAAGGCATTCGATTGCCTCACGCTCACCAGTCGCACTAACGAGCATGGCACTTGGGTAGCGCACCACTACCGCTACAGCGCCAGCATGAGCACTTTTTTGGTGGAGTGCGACGCGGCCACCTGGTACCGCGCGGGCTTGGGTCGCATGTCCGAAGAGGAGTCGCGCCGCTACTGCGAGCAGGTTTTCGCGCCTGACCTCGAAGGCCACGCCTTGGTGTCGAACAAATCCATCTGGCGCAACTTTCCGCTGCTCTCCAATCGTAACTGGTCCGCCGGCAACACGGTGCTGATCGGCGACGCGTTGCACACCGCGCATTTTTCCATCGGCTCTGGCACGCGGCTGGCGCTGGAGGATGCCATCGCCTTGGACCGCGCTTTCGGAGAAGCCGGCGAGGACACGGCGGCCGCACTGGCCGTGTTCGAGCGCGAACGCCGCCCCGTGGTGGAGAAAATCCTGGCGGCGGCCAATGCCAGCTCCTTTTGGTACGAGCGCATGTCCGACAAGATGCACTACGCGCCATGGCAACTGGCCTACGATTACATGACGCGCAGCGGCCGCGTGAGTGACGAGCGGCTGCGCAGCATGGCGCCCCGGTTCATGACACACGTTGGCGAGGGCAGGCGGCAAGTGGCCTATGCAGGCGATACGCGGCGCATGGCCGATCCCTTCGACCGGGAAAGCGGCTGCGTGCGGCAGATCGTCTTCGAATTGCCGGAGCACTACAACTGCGCGCGCATACTGTTCGATAACCTTGGCGCGGGACGCGAGGAGAAGCTCGCCCTCATCTGCGATGAAACGCGCCTGACTTACGCGCAACTTTGCGCGCTGGCTTCGCGCGCAGGCAATGGTTTGAGCGCGTTGGGGCTTGCGCGCGGCAGCCGCGTGCTCATGCTGATGCCAGACACACCGGAGTACGTGGCCGCCATCTTCGGTGCCATGCGCGCGGGTTACGTGCCGGTGCTGCTCAATACCTTGTCTCCGCCGGAATTGGTGGGTTATTACTTGCAGGATTCGGGCGCCGAAGTGGCCATCGTCCACGGCATCTTGGCGCCCTTGCTTGGACACGAGTCCGTGCGTGCGTCGCGTTTGCGGCACGTGGTATTCGTGGAGGAGCCCGCGAGCGCGCCCGGTCTTCCCTTGGTGAATGCAATTTCTTGGACGCAGTGGATCGCGCTTCAAGGCGAAACGCTGCCGGAAGCCGGTACACACCGCGACGAAATGGCTTTCTGGATGTATAGCTCCGGTTCGACGGGACGGCCCAAGGGCGTGGTACATCTGCACCATGATGTGTCCTACACCCACGCCGCCTATGGCGAGCGCGTGCTGGGCATTCGCGAGAGCGATGTGGTGTTCTCGCCGCCCAAAATATTCTATGCCTACGGCTTCGGCAATTCACTGACCTTTCCTTTTTCCGTTGGCGCCACCACCGTGCTGCTGCCCGGGCGCCCAGATGCGCAAGCGGTGTTCGGCACCATCGAGAAACACCGGCCCACATTGTTCTTTGGCCTGCCGACGCTCTACAACAGCCTAATTGCTCATCCCGGTTCGGAAGCGCGCGATTTGTCCAGCCTGCGCCTGTGCCTCTCCGCGGCGGAAACCTTGTCCGGCGAGCTATTCCGCGAGTGGCAGCGGCGCTACGGGCTTTCCATCGTCGAGGGATTGGGCTCCACGGAAGTGCTGCACATTTACCTTTCCAATCGCTTGGACCATCAAAAACCAGGTGCCAGCGGAGCGCGTGTGCCGGGATACGAACTCAAGCTGGCGGATCCCGAGGGCCGCCCGGTCTCGACCGGAGAATCCGGCGTGTTGTGGGTGCGCGGCGATTCGCAAGCGCCACTCTATTGGAACCGCTCCGATAAAACGGCGGAATCCATGCGCGAAAGCTGGATCTACACCAGCGACCAGTTCCGCGTGGATGACGATGGGTTTTATTTTTTCGAAGGCCGCGTGGACGATCTTATCAAGGTGAGCGGGCAATGGATTTACCCTCTGGAGGGCGAGCGCTGCCTGGCCGAACATCCTTGGGTGAAGGAGTGCGCGGTGTTGGGCGTGGAAGAAGAAAACCGTTTGATGACGCTGGCGGCGTTCGTGGTGCTGAAGGACGCGGCGGCTCGCGATGGCGCCACGACGCGCTCGTTACAAGACTTCGTGAAATCCCAGTTGACGCCGTACAAGTACCCGCGCCAAGTGCGCTATCTGGAATCGCTGCCTAAAACGGGGACGGACAAGATCGATAGGCAGAGGCTTCGGCAAAGTTATGTCGCGCCTCCACCCTAACGCCCCCACCCTAACCCTCCACCGCGCGCGGGGGAGGGAACGGATAGCGGTTAGGGCACACCGAAAGTGGCGATCTTGTCGATCCTGCACTCGAACAATACGCGCTTCTCGTCTATCTTCGGATCGCGCAGGCCGTAGGGGCCGGGCTGGCCGGTGTATTTGGTCCAGATCTTATCCAACTGCTTGGTCACCCGCGCGCCTTCCGGGCCGGTTTCAAGCACTTCCCTTTCGGCGGTGCACTTGATGCTCACCCAGTGGTAGGGGTTCTTCGGGTTTGCCAGCAAGCAGGTCATCTGCGGGTTCTTGCGAATCCACTCGCATTTGGGGCGGTGGGAGGCGGTGTTCACCAGAATCTTGTCGCCCTCGTAATCGAACCACATGACGGTCAAGCCTGGGCGGCCATCGGGCCCGATGACGGCCAGCGTCATGGATACGGGATCGTCGAGCAACTGCTTGTAGATCGGGTCCAGATCCTTCAAGCTGGTGGCGGGCTTGCGCTCGCCCACGCCAAATTGGCCCGGCTGTAGGCCGTTGGCCACATGCTTGAAATTCGCGATTACGAATCCGCTCATGACTGCTCTCCTCTAGGTTAGATATTGATCGTGGGGCGACGGGGTCGCCACGTACCATACTTTAGCGCATTTGCGCTTGGCGTTTCCATACAGGGTGAATGGATGTGGCCGCAATACTACTGGCAAAATGCCGCCTGGATTCTCGGCCAACCGATTGAGGTCATCATGCGCGTTCAAGCTCTGGGTCATGTGGTGTTAAAGGTACGAAACCTCGATCGCTCGCTGGCGTTCTTCAACGGCGTATTGGGGCTCCCGGTGGTTGCGCGCACGCTGATACGGGATACGCCCATGGCATTCTTCTCGATCGCAGGTAACCACCACGATCTTGCCCTCATGGAATTGGGGAGCGATGCACCTTCCGCGCGGGAAGGAGCGCCCGGGCTTGCGCACGTGGCGCTCAAGATTGGCAACAGCATGGGTGAGTTGCGAGCCGCGCTCCAGCATCTGCAAGCCCGGGGCATTGCCATCGACCGAACGGCGGATCACATAGTCGCGCAGTCTTTGTATATTCACGACCCCGATGGCAACCGGATCGAGTTATACGTGGATGCCGACCCGCGCATATGGCGCGAAAATCCAAGTAGCGTGGCGCATAGCGAACCTTTAGACCTCTAGTCCTTTAGATCTCTAGTGCCACCGGCACCCTTAGCACCCATCGTTCGCGCCGCCTTCTGGATGGGCGGTGCCATGTGCTGCTTTCTGGCCATGGCCATATCGGGACGCGAGTTGGCGCGCGAACTCACCACCTTTCAATTACTTTTCTTTCGCAGCCTGGTGGGAGTCGCCGTCATCGCGGTCTTCCTCTATCGCGCCGGCTGGACCCAGGTGCGCACCCAGATATTGGGCACCCGGGTATTGGGGACTCATTTTGCGCGCAACTTCGTTCACTTCACGGGCCAGTACGGGTGGTTCTACGGCGTTGCACTCATTCCGTTGACGGAGGTGTTCGCGCTGGAATTCACCATGCCCATATGGACGGCGGTGCTGGCCCCGTTTCTACTGGGCGAGCGCATGACACGCATGCGCGTGTTTGTGGTGGCCATCGGTTTCACCGGTACGCTCATCATTCTGCGGCCCGGTATCGCCATCGTTCATCCCGCGGCGCTTGCCGTCCTTGGGGGAGCCTTCAGCTTCGCCTTGGCGCATACATTGACCAAGCGCTTGTCGAAGAGCGAAACGCCGCTCTCGATCCTGTTCTACATGACGCTGATTCAACTTCCCATTGGATTCGTATTTTCATTGCCCCACTGGGTGTGGCCATCTCTGGGCGCCTGGCCGTGGCTCATCGTCGTGGGGAACGCCGCGCTATTCGCGCATTACTGCATGACACGCGCTTTTCAACTGGCGGATGCGACAGTGGTCATTCCCATGGATTTTCTGCGACTGCCACTGGTCGCGACCGTGGGTTTTGGATTCTACGATGAGAAGGTGGATGCTTGGGTGCTGGCGGGCGCGGTCATACTTTGCGCGGGAGCCTGGCTCAATATAAAAACGGCGGCGCGTTAAACAATTCGCGCCGCCGCCGGGGAGTCATCGTCGCTTGCGGACGATCAGTTTTGCTGTGTTTGTTTTAATCGCTTGAGGCGCATCGAGATTTACAGTCTCAGGAGGGCGACTGAACGTGAAACGCGGCTGGGATAGTGCGAGACTTCAAATGGCGCCTGTCGTGGCCAGCTTTGCAGCAAAGTAAATGCCACAGGAGAGGCATGCGTATGTCAGTCCGTTTCCGATACGCACGTGGAAGGTAGTATGGTCGACGTAACGTTTTCCGGTGGCCCCGAAGATTACCAAGGCGGATACAGCGGTCATAGCTGCCATGGGGTGCTGGGTCAATAGCTCGGATAGAAACGCTTTCAGCCAGCCATTGGGACCCATGGTCGTGAAAATGAAGGCTACGATACCGAAAAACATCAAGCCGGCGATGATGAAGGTTGCGAGGGTTTGCCCGATCTCTTGCAGCAAGCCGAACAGTCCCCGCTGCGCCGGGAGTGACATGTTGGTGAAGGGAAATTGCATAGGGTTCCTCCTGGGTGGTGCATGATTGCAACGGGCCTCCACGCAGTGCTCGTGCCATGGAATTTTCCACTCGCGCTATCAGCGAGTTAAGAAGAAAACCTACCGGGTCATCGTCCGTTGCACCGCGTTCGGCCGTATTTCTTGTTGCGACGGAACGACGGACATTATTTGGCTAGCGCGGCGGCGACGTCCGCCACCAAGCGATGCTGCTCCCAGCGTTTGCCGCCGGGATCGGCTCCGGTGCGAATGATCGCCAAATCATGGCCGGGAACCACCGTCGCGTACTGGCCATTGTTGCCAGCGGTGGAAAAAGTGCCTCGGGGCACACCGGGCATTTGATCGAGTAACCACAACTGCGCTCCGTACCCCCATTGCCCCGCCACGGAAGGTTTGGAAGGCGCGGGCGTGGTGGAAAAATTCACCCAGCCTTAGGGTAACAGGCGCTTGCCGTTCCATACGCCGTCGTTGGCAAGCAATAAAGCGAAGCGCGCCAGATCTCTCGCCGTGGTGTAGGTTTGGCTGGATCCGATGAAGTTACCCAGATGATCGGTTTCCATGAACGTGTGGTACATGCCTAGCGGATGCAGCAGATCATCGTAGGGAAACCGTAAGTATTTGCGGTCATCGTTCAAGCGATATCGCAAGGCCCGCAACAAAAGCAGCGTGTCGTTATTGGCGTATTTCCATCGCGTACCAGGTTGCGCTTCGAGTGCCGTGGTGGTCGTGGCGCTCACGACATCTTGCCCGCCGAAGTAGATTGCATTGGTGTTGGATCCACCGCTCACCAAGCCGCTGGACATCCACAGCAAGTGCTTGTAGGTGATGGCCCGGCGCGGGTCGGCCGCGTCGCTCCATTCCGGAATATCCGCCCGTGCATCCAGGTCCACAATTCCTTGCGCCGACGCGATGCTCATGATGGCGGCGGTGATGCTCTTTGTCGTGGACCAAGTGCGATAGCCCGAGTGAATACCTAATCCAGGCCGGTAGCGCTCCGCGATAATTTTGCCGCGCTTCAGGACGATGACGGCCGTCGTGACCACGCTGTCACCGTAATACTTGCCGTCGAACGCGCGATCGAGGATGGGCGCCAGTTCCGGGTGTTACGTGCTCATGCCATGCGCTGGTAGATCGATCTCATCCCCGGCGGGGAAAGGAATCGCCGTCACATCAGGCACCGCGCCATGCGCAACATAGGGCAGCCTGGGATGATCATCGAGCCCCCAGTGAGGCGGCAGCAACGTACAACCCATTAATTTTTGAACTTAATACATCACCAACTTTAAATTTATTAGAAGAAGTTTGACCAAATGAAGTTAATGAATAAGAAAGGAGTATGTATAAAAAAACAACTTTAAGTTTCATTCTGGACAGTGACAAGTTCTCGCCCCTTGTCAGTTCTTTTCCTTGGCGATGCGGAGATTCGATAGTTCTGTAGCCAGATCGATCCAGCGA
This sequence comes from Betaproteobacteria bacterium, assembly GCA_009693245.1. Taxonomy (NCBI): domain Bacteria; kingdom Pseudomonadati; phylum Pseudomonadota; class Betaproteobacteria; species Betaproteobacteria bacterium. The sequence goes on from SHXO01000078.1 coordinate 15,772, forward strand.
TCCATCAGAAGCTTCAATCGTTCGTAGTTCTTCAATTGCT
>SHXO01000079.1 GCA_009693245.1 Betaproteobacteria bacterium
TCGTAGTTCTTCGCCTCCCCACCGAATTTCTTCGCCAAGATGTGCGTCATCGCCGCCGTCAGCGTCGTCTTCCCATGGTCCACGTGACCGATCGTCCCTACGTTCACATGCGGCTTCGTCCGCTCGAATTTACCCTTAGACATGGTGCCTCCTATAACCTTTAAGAACCATGCTATTTCTTGTTAATGACCGCTTCGGCGACGTTCTTGGGCGCCTCGGAGTAGTGCTTGAACTCCATGGTGTAAGTCGCCCGGCCCTGGCTCAAGGAACGCAGAGTCGTCGAATAGCCGAACATTTCCGCCAGGGGCACTTCGGCCTTGACGACCTTGATGCCACCCACTTGCTCTTCCATCCCTTGAATCATGCCTCGGCGGGAGGACAGGTCGCCCACCACGTTACCCATGAAGTCTTCCGGAGTTTCCACTTCCACGGCCATCATCGGCTCGAGAAGGACAGGGTTGGCCTTGCGCATGCCGTCCTTGAAACCTAGGATGGCAGCCATCTTGAAGGCATTCTCGTTGGAGTCCACCTCGTGATAGGAACCGTCGAACAAGGTGACCTTCACGTCCACCACTGGGAATCCCGCCAGCACGCCGCTCGTCAACGCTTCGTTAAGTCCTTTTTGCACGGCGGGTATGAATTCTCGCGGTACCGTGCCGCCCTTGATGGAATCCACGAATTCGTAACCCTTGCCTGACTGGTTAGGCTCGATCTTCAGCCACACGTGTCCATACTGGCCCTTACCACCGCTTTGCTTGACGAACTTGCCTTCGGATTCGGTGACTTTCTTGATCGCCTCGCGATAGGCCACCTGCGGTTTGCCCACGTTGGCCTCGACGCTGAATTCGCGGCGCATGCGGTCGACGATGATCTCAAGGTGCAATTCACCCATGCCCGAGATGATGGTCTGGCCCGACTCCTCATCGGTGTGCACACGGAACGAGGGATCTTCCTGAGCCAGACGTCCCAGAGCAATTCCCATCTTCTCCTGGTCAGCCTTGGTCTTGGGTTCCACGGCCTGGGAGATCACGGGCTCGGGGAAAATCATGCGTTCGAGGATGATGACTTTATCGGGATCGCACAGCGTGTCGCCCGTGGTGGCTTCACGCAGTCCCACGGCCGCGGCGATATCGCCCGCGCGCACTTCCTTGATCTCTTCGCGCTGGTTGGCGTGCATCTGCAGCAGGCGGCCGATACGTTCCTTGCGACCCTTGATGGGGTTGTAGATGGTGTCGCCAGAATTCACCACACCGGAATAGACCCGGAAGAAAATCAGTTGGCCGACGAACGGATCCGTCATGATCTTGAAGGCGAGCGCCGAGAAAGGCTCGCTGTCGGCGGCCTTGCGCTCCACTTCCTTGCCATTTTCCGTCTCGCCATGCACCGGGGGAATATCCACGGGGGCTGGCATGTAATCGATCACCGCATCCAGCATGGCCTGCACGCCTTTGTTCTTGAAGGCCGAGCCACATAGCATGGGCACGATTTCGCACTCGATGGTGCGATGGCGCAAGCCCCATTTCAAGTCCTTGTCGGAGAGATCGCCCTCTTCCAGGTACTTGTTCATCAACTCCTCGGAAGCCTCGGCGGCCGCCTCGACCATCTTCTCGTGCCACTTCTTGGCCTCATCCGCATATTGCGCGGGAATATCGCGCATCTCGAACTTCATGCCCTTGGAGGACTCGTCCCAATAAATCGCCTTCATGCGCACCAGATCGATCACGCCTTCGAACTTCTCTTCGGCGCCGATGGGTATCTGAATGGGGATGGGATCGGCCTTCAAGCGACTGCGCATCTGGTCATGGACCTTGAAGAAGTTCGCCCCTTGGCGGTCCATCTTGTTGACGAAGGCCAGGCGCGGCACGCCGTACTTGGTGGCCTGGCGCCACACGGTTTCGGACTGGGGTTGTACTCCGCCCACGGCGCAATACACCATGCACGCACCATCGAGCACGCGCATGGAGCGCTCCACCTCGATGGTGAAATCCACGTGGCCGGGCGTATCGATGATGTTGATGCGATGCTCGGGATAACCCTTGTCCATCCCGGTCCAGAAGCAAGTGGTCGCCGCGGACGTGATGGTAATTCCGCGCTCGCGCTCTTGCTCCATCCAATCCATGATGGCGGCACCGTCGTGCACTTCGCCGATCTTATGGGACACGCCGGTATAGAACAGAATGCGTTCCGTCGTCGTGGTTTTTCCGGCGTCGATATGCGCGCTAATCCCGATATTTCGATAGCGGTCTATTGGCGTCGTTCGTGGCAATTTGGCACCCTGTCTTGATGGTAATGCTTGATGATGAAGCAGCGGCTAGAACCGGTAATGGGCGAAGGCTTTGTTGGCTTCAGCCATGCGGTGAACTTCCTCGCGCTTCTTGATGGCGCCGCCGCGACCCTCGGCAGCCTCGGCCAGTTCGGCCGCCAAACGGCCCGCCATGGATTTCTCGCTGCGCTTGCGCGCGGCTTCGCGAATCCAGCGCATGGCCAGCGCCGTGCGGCGCACCGCGCGCACTTCCACGGGCACCTGGTAGTTTGCTCCCCCTACGCGGCGGCTCTTCACTTCCACCACCGGCCGAACATTGTTGAGCGCGTCCGAGAACACCTGCAACGGATCCTTGCCGCCCTTCTTGTTGATCTGCGACAGCGCTCCGTACACGATGCGCTCCGCGACGGACTTCTTGCCGCGGGTCATCACCACGTTCATGAACTTGGCGACATCTTCGCTGATGTACTTCGGGTCCGGAAGAACCTCGCGTTTGGGAACTTCTCTACGTCTAGGCATGGTCTACAAATCCTAATTGATGGGCTGCAATAAGTTGCTGCAATAATCAGCCGCGATAATCAGCTGCACTAAGCGGTCTTGGGCCGCTTGGCTCCGTACTTGGACCGGCTCTGCTTGCGGTCCTTGACCCCCTGGGTATCCAGGCTTCCGCGCACCACGTGATAACGCACGCCAGGAAGATCCTTGACCCGGCCGCCGCGAATGAGAACCACCGAGTGCTCTTGCAGGTTATGGCCCTCGCCGCCGATGTAACCGATGACTTCGAAGCCGTTGGTCAAGCGCACCTTCGCTACCTTGCGCAGGGCGGAATTGGGTTTCTTAGGCGTCGTGGTGTAGACACGAGTACAAACCCCGCGCCTCTGGGGGCTGTTTCCCAGCGCGGGAACCTTGCTCTTTTGGGGCTTCGCCGCACGCGGTTTACGCACCAGTTGATTGATTGTTGGCATCTAAGCTACCTTCCGCTTGTGATCGATCCGGATTCCGCCGCTTGCCGCCACGCTGGCCCGCAAGCCCTCCGGACAATGATTCTTTGACCCACAAAAAAACCGAGGACGACATCTCTGTCGTCCCGGTATTTGATCCGCTCCTCGCTACCCGGAGCTATTTATCTATAGCTGTCTGGGCGAAAAGACCGGCGATTCTGATGTTTCCACACCACATTGTCAAGCAACTTGCTCGTCTTGCCGCGGCAAGACTTCCTCGGGCATGGATGAGGAAGTGCTGCCAAGGGCGGAAGCCCCGCTTTGGAGCTTGCGGCGCGTCGTGTGGTGTGCCAATCCCGTCCCTGCCGGGATCAGGCGGCCCACGATGACGTTTTCCTTCAAGCCTCGCAACTCGTCGCGTTTGCCCATGATGGCCGCCTCGGTGAGGACCCTGGTGGTTTCCTGGAAAGAAGCGGCGGAAATGAAGGAATCCGTGGACAGCGAGGCCTTGGTGATACCGAGCAATATATTCTCGTAAAGCGCGGGCTTCTTGCCGCCCGCGCCCGCCTGCTCGTTCACCAGTAACACCTCGGAGCGCTCCACCTGCTCGCCGGTGATGAAATCCGCATCCCCCGCATCGGAGATTTGCACGCGGCGCAGCATCTGGCGCACGATCACCTCGATGTGCTTGTCGTTGATACGCACACCCTGCAACCGGTAAACGTCCTGCACCTCGTCGATGATGTAGCGCGCCAGGTTTTCCACCCCCAGCAAGCGCAAGATATCGTGGGGATCGGCTGGGCCGTCCACGATGGTCTCGCCCTTGTTGACGATCTGGCCGTCGTGCACCATCACATGCTTGTCCTTGGAAATGAGGAATTCATGGGCAACCCCATCCAGGTCGGTGATGACCAGGCGCTGCTTACCCTTGGTGTCCTTGCCAAAGGACACGGTGCCGGTGACTTCGGCCAGCATGCCTGCGTCCTTGGGAGAACGTGCCTCGAACAACTCCGCCACCCGGGGCAGACCACCCGTGATATCGCGCGTTTTGGAGGTCTCTTGCGGGATCCTCGCCAGCACTTCACCCACTTGCACCACCTGGCCATCCTTCACCGTAATCACGGAGTGGATCTGGAAGGTGATGTTCACGGGCAAATCCGTGCCGGGGATTTTCACCTCATTGCCGGTATCGCCGATCAACTTGACGCTAGGCCGCAAACCCTTGGACTGCGTACTGCTGCGCCGCTTGGGATCGATGACCACCAGGGTGGATAGGCCGGTTACATCGTCTATCTGGCGTGCAACCGTGGTGCCTTCTTCCACGTTCTCGAACTTCACGCGGCCCGCGAATTCGGTGATGATGGGCCGGGTATGGGGATCCCAGTTCGCCAGAATTTTTCCTGGTTTGACCGGGGCGCCGTCGCTCACCAACAAGGTGGCCCCATAGGGAATCTTGTGGCGCTCGCGCTCACGGCCGTTATCGTCCGCGATGATGATCTCGGCATTTCGTGCGATGGCGATCTGTTCGCCGCGCTGGTTGGTCACGTAGCGCATGGCGGAGGCGAAACGAGCAGTGCCCGCCGACTTGCTTTCCATTTGGCTCACCACCGCCGTACGGGAGGCCGCACCACCGATGTGGAAGGTACGCATGGTGAGCTGGGTACCGGGTTCGCCGATGGATTGCGCGGCGATGACGCCGATGGCCTCCCCCACGTTGACCAGCGATCCCCGGCCTAGGTCACGCCCGTAGCACTTGGCGCACAACCCCCAGCGGGTTTCGCAAAAGAGCGGTGTGCGCACGCGTACCTCGTCCACTCCCATCGTCTCGATGAGATCGACGTGGTCCTCGTTGATCAGGGCGCCTGAAGGGATAACCACCTGGCCGGAGTCTGGATTGGTGACTTCCGTGGCGCATGTGCGCCCCAGGATGCGTTCCCGCAGCGCCTCCACGACTTCACCGCCCTCGATCAAGGCCTTCATGGTGAAGCCCTCTTGCGTGCCGCAATCGTCCTCGGTGACCACTAAGTCCTGGGTCACGTCCACTAGACGGCGCGTTAGGTAACCGGAGTTGGCCGTCTTCAAGGCCGTATCCGCCAAGCCCTTACGCGCACCGTGAGTGGAAATGAAGTACTGCAACACGTTCAGCCCTTCGCGGAAATTCGCCGTGATGGGGGTTTCGATGATGGAGCCATCGGGTTTGGCCATCAAGCCGCGCATACCCGCCAATTGGCGGATCTGGGCCGCGGAACCGCGCGCGCCGGAGTCCGCCATCATGTAGATGGAGTTGAAGGATTCTTGCAGCACTGGCTGGCCTTTCTTGTCCAGCCGGGGCGCCAATTTGCCTCTCCTGGCATCCCACTCCATGACGGTTTCGGAACTCAGGCGGTCCATCATGGCCTTGGCCACGACGTCGCCCGCGCGCCCCCAGATGTCCACGACCTTGTTATAGCGCTCGCCTTGCGTCACCAAGCCGGACGTGTACTGGCGTTCGATCTCCTGCACTTCTTTTTCCGCGCTGGCGATGATGTCGTGCTTTTCCCGTGGCACCCCCATGTCGTCCACGCATATGGACACGCCCGCGCGCGTGGCGAAGGTAAAGCCGGTGTACATCAGCTTGTCGGCGAAGATCACGGTTTCACGCAACCCGCAACGGCGGAAGCTGGCGTTGATGAGGCGCGAAATTTCCTTCTTCTTGAGCGTCTTGTTGACGGCGGAGAAAGCGAGCCCCGGTGGCATAATCTCGGAGAGCAATGCCCGGCCCGTCGTGGTTTCGTAACGCGTGATCTGTTCCAGCAATTCGCCCTGCGCGTCCAAAACCACTTCCTTCACGCGCACGACGATGCGCGCTTGCAGATCGATCTGCTTCGTATCGTAGGCACGCAATACTTCGTTCACGTTGCGGAAGAGCATCCCGTCGCCGCGCGCGCCCACTTTTTCGCGCGTCATGTAATACAAGCCCAGCACGATATCTTGCGAAGGCACGATGATGGGGTCGCCGTTGGCGGGAGAGAGCACATTGTTGGAGGAGAGCATGAGCGTTCTCGCTTCCATCTGCGCTTCCAGGGACAAAGGCACGTGTACCGCCATCTGGTCGCCGTCGAAGTCGGCGTTGAAGGCCGCGCACACCAGCGGATGCAGTTGGATGGCCTTGCCTTCGATCAACACCGGCTCGAACGCCTGAATACCCAGACGGTGCAGCGTGGGAGCCCGGTTCAGCATGACCGGATGCTCGCGAATCACTTCTTCCAGAATGTCCCAGACTTCCGCCACTTCTTGCTCCACCAAGCGCTTGGCCGCTTTGATGGTGGTGGCCAGTCCCAGCACTTCGAGCTTGTGGAAGATGAAGGGCTTGAACAGCTCCAGCGCCATCTTCTTGGGCAAACCGCATTGGTGCAATTTCAGTTGCGGGCCCACCACGATCACGGAACGGCCGGAGTAATCCACGCGCTTGCCCAGCAAGTTCTGGCGGAAGCGGCCGCCCTTGCCTTTGATCATGTCGGCCAGGGACTTCAAGGGGCGCTTGTTGGCGCCGGTCATGGCTTTCCCGCGGCGGCCGTTGTCGAGCAAGGAATCCACGGATTCTTGCAACATGCGCTTTTCGTTGCGCACGATGATCTCGGGCGCCTTCAGTTCCAGCAGACGCTTGAGGCGGTTGTTGCGGTTGATGACGCGGCGGTACAAGTCATTCAAGTCGGAGGTCGCGAAGCGGCCGCCATCCAGCGGCACCAACGGGCGCAACTCTGGCGGCAGCACGGGCAGCACTTCCAGGATCATCCAATCGGGATGAATGCCGGACTTGTGAAAGGCTTCCAGCACCTTCAGGCGTTTCGCGAGCTTCTTGATCTTGGTCTCGGAATCGGTGCCATCCAAGTCCTTGCGCAGCTTGTCGATTTCCTTGGTGAGATTAAGCGCGCGCAACAACTCGCGCACGCCTTCGGCCCCCATGACGGCGGAGAACTCATCGCCAAACTCTTCCACCTTGGCGAGGTAGTCGTCCTCGGTCAGCAATTGCCCGCGCTGAAGCGGCGTCATGCCGGGATTGGTGACCACATAGGCTTCAAAGTAGAGCGCGCGCTCGATGTCGCGCAGCGTCATGTCGAGCACCAATCCCAACCGGGAAGGCAGCGACTTCAGGAACCAGATGTGAGCCACTGGCGAGGCCAACTCGATATGCCCCATGCGCTCGCGGCGCACCTTGGACAAGGTGACTTCCACACCGCACTTCTCGCAGATCACTCCGCGATGCTTGAGTCGCTTGTACTTGCCGCACAAGCATTCGTAATCCTTCACGGGACCGAAGATCTTGGCGCAAAACAAACCGTCGCGCTCTGGCTTGAAAGTCCGGTAGTTGATGGTTTCCGGCTTCTTAACTTCGCCATAGGACCAGGAGCGTACCTTTTCCGGCGACGCCAGTCCGATGCGAATCGCGTCGAACTCTTCTTCCTGCGTGACTTGTTTAAACAGATCCAGTAAAGCTTTCATGTCACCTCCAAGAGGATTCAATGGGAAGCCGCGCCTTCCGGGCACGGCTCACGCGCTTCTTCATAAAATCAGATCGCGAAATCAATTGCGGTCAAGATCGATATCGATGGCCAGCGAGCGAATCTCCTTCACCAGCACGTTGAAGGATTCTGGCATGCCCGCATCGATCTTGTGCTCGCCCTTCACGATGTTTTCGTAGACCTTGGTGCGCCCGGTGACGTCGTCGGATTTCACCGTCAGCATCTCTTGCAAGGTGTAGGCGGCGCCATAAGCTTCCAGCGCCCAGACCTCCATCTCGCCGAAACGCTGGCCGCCAAACTGAGCTTTACCGCCCAGGGGCTGCTGCGTGACCAAGCTGTAGGGTCCTGTCGAACGCGCGTGCATCTTGTCGTCCACCAGGTGGTGCAATTTCAGAACGTGCATGTAACCCACCGTCACCGAACGGTCGAAGGCATCGCCCGTGCGCCCGTCGTGCAACGTCACCTGCCCGCTGCGAGGCAGCCCCGCCAAATCGAACATGGTCTTGATCTCCTCTTCGGTGGCACCGTCGAAGACTGGCGAGGCGAAAGGCACGCCGTCGCGCAGGTTATCGGCGAGATGCGCGATCTCCTGGTCGTTCAACGAGTCGATGTCCTCGGGCTTGCCGCTGGAGTTGTAGACCAGGTTCAAGGCCTTGCGCACATCGGCCAGGCGGTTGCCCATGTCGAGCAGGTCGCCGATACGCTTACCCAGCCCCTTGGCAGCCCATCCCAGGTGAGTTTCCAGGATTTGTCCCACGTTCATCCGCGAAGGTACGCCCAGCGGATTGAGCACCACGTCCATGGGAGTTCCGTTGGCCATGTAGGGCATGTCTTCCACGGGAACGATCTTGGAGATGACCCCCTTGTTACCGTGACGGCCCGCCATCTTGTCGCCGGGCTGCAAACGCCGTTTGACCGCGATGTAGACCTTCACCATTTTCTGCACGCCCGGGGGCAACTCGTCCCCGCTGGTGAGCTTCTTCTTCTTCGCTTCGAAGAAGACGTCGAACTCCTTGCGCTTTTGCTCCAGGCTGTCCTTCAACTGCTCTAGCTGGATGGCTGCATCATCGGCGGCCAAGCGGATGTCGAACCAGTGATGACGGTCAATGGCGTTCAGATACTCCTGCGTAATCTTGGTGCCCTTGGCGATCTTGTTGGGTCCGCCGTTGGCGATCTTGTTGAGGAGCAACCGCTCGATACGCCCGAAGGTATCGCCTTCCACGATGCGCAATTGATCGTTGAGATCGGTTCGGTAACGCGCGAGTTCATCGTCGATGATCTGTTGGGCGCGTTTGTCACGATCGATTCCCTCGCGAGTAAACACCTGCACATCGATCACGGTCCCAGACATGCCCGAAGGCACGCGCAAGCTGGTGTCCTTGACGTCAGAGGCCTTCTCGCCGAAGATGGCGCGCAGCAATTTCTCCTCGGGGGTGAGTTGGGTTTCGCCCTTGGGCGTGACCTTGCCCACCAATACATCGCCGGCTTCGACTTCGGCACCGATGTAGACGATGCCGGATTCGTCCAAGCGCGCGAGCTGGCCTTCCGATAGATTGGAAATGTCGCGCGTGATTTCTTCTGGCCCGAGCTTGGTATCGCGCGCCACCACCGAGAGTTCCTCGATGTGGATGGAGGTGAAGCGGTCCTCCGCCACGATACGCTCCGAGATCAAGATGGAGTCCTCGAAGTTGTAACCGTTCCAAGGCATGAAGGCCACGAGCAGATTTTGCCCCAAGGCCAATTCGCCGAGATCCGTGGAGGCCCCGTCGGCGATGACATCGCCCGCGCCGATCTTGTCGCCCTTCCTGACGATGGGCCGCTGGTTGATGTTGGTGTTTTGGTTGGAGCGCTGGTACTTGACAAGGTTGTAGATATCCACGCCCACGTCCCCGGCGCCAGTCTCCTCGTCGTTCACGCGAACCACGATGCGGTTGGCGTCGGTGTAATCCACCTCGCCCCCGCGGCGGGCTTGGACCGCCGTCCCGGAATCCACCGCCACGGTGCGTTCGATACCCGTGCCGACGAGCGCCTTCTGCGGACGCAAGCAAGGCACGGCCTGGCGTTGCATGTTGGAACCCATCAACGCCCGGTTCGCATCGTCATGCTCCAGGAACGGAATGAGCGATGCCGCCACCGACACGATTTGCGAGGGCGCCACATCCATGTACTCGATGCGGTCCGGCGTGCTCATCATGAATTCGTTCTTATTGCGGCTGGACACGAGCTCGTCCATCAACTTGCCCTTCTTGTCGATGCCCGCGTTGGCTTGCGCGATTACATGGTGGCCTTCATCGATGGCGGAGAGGTATGCAATCTCGTCCGACACGCGGCCGTCCTTCACCTTGCGATAGGGCGTCTCGATGAACCCGTAATCGTTCACGCTGCCAAACAGGGCGAGCGAGTTGATCAAGCCGATGTTCGGGCCTTCCGGCGTTTCGATCGGGCACACGCGGCCATAGTGCGTGGGGTGCACGTCGCGCACTTCGAAGCCCGCGCGCTCGCGCGTCAAACCGCCTGGTCCCAAGGCGGATACACGCCGCTTGTGGGTGATCTCCGACAACGGGTTGGTCTGGTCCATGAACTGGGACAGCTGGCTGGAACCGAAGAACTCGCGCACCGCCGCCGAAACCGGCTTGGCGTTGATGAGATCATGCGGCATCAGATTTTCCGATTCCGCCTGGGACAAGCGTTCCTTCACCGCACGCTCGACTCGCACGAGCCCCGCGCGGAATTGGTTCTCAGCCAACTCGCCCACGGAACGCACGCGCCGGTTACCCAGATGATCGATATCGTCGATCTCGCCCCGGCCATTCTTCAAATTGACCATGATCTTGATCACCGCCACGATGTCCTCTTTCGACAGCGTGGAAGTGCCCGTGATCTCCGTCCTGCCCACCCGGCGGTTGAACTTCATGCGGCCAACAGCCGACAGATCGTAGCGGTCGGGCGAGAAGAACAACGCGTTGAAAAGCGTCTTGACGGCATCTTCCGTGGGCGGCTCGCCGGGACGCATCATGCGATAGATGGCGACCTTGGCGCTTAACTGGTCCTGGGTCTCGTCGATCCGCATGGTCTGCGACATGAAGGGGCCTTGATCCAGCTCATTGGTATAGATCGTATTGATTTTGTCGACTTCAGCTTCGGCCAGCTTCTTCAATACTTCATCGGTGATTTCGTCGTTGGCGCGCGCTAGCACCTCGCCGCTTTCCTTGTCGATGATGTTGTGCGCGAGCACCTTGCCCAATAAGAAGTCTTCACCCACTGGATGCTTGGAAAGGCCCGCCTGTTCCATCTCACGCACGTGCTTGATGGTGATGCGCTTGTCCTTCTGGACAATGACCTTGCCTTGCTTGGTGACGATGTCGAAGCGCGCGATCTCGCCGCGCATGCGCTCGGGTACGAAATCGAAGGAGATTCCCTTCTTGTTCACATGGAAGGTATCGAACTCGAAGAATTGCGCCAGGATCTGCTCCGGCGTGTGGCCCAGTGCCTTTAACAGAATGGTCACCGGCATCTTGCGGCGGCGGTCGACACGGAAGTACACGTAGTCCTTCGGGTCGAACTCGAAGTCCAGCCACGAGCCGCGGTAGGGGATGATGCGCGCCGAGTACAACAACTTGCCCGAAGAATGGGTCTTGCCGCGATCATGCTCGAAGAACACGCCAGGAGAGCGGTGCAACTGCGAAACGATGACGCGCTCGGTGCCGTTGATGATGAAGGAACCGGTGTCCGTCATGAGCGGTATCTCGCCCATGTAGACCTCTTGCTCCTTCATCTCCTTGATGGTGGGCTTGGAAGCCTCCCGGTCCATGATGATGAGGCGCACCTTCGCCCGTAACGGGGAAGCGAAGGTCAGTCCGCGTTGCTGGCACTCCTTCACATCGAAGGGCGGAACACCGAGCGAAAAGCTGGAGAATTCAAGGCGAGCGTTGCCCGAATGACTGGAGATGGGAAAAATGGAACTAAAGGCCGCTTGCAGCCCTTGGGTTTTTCGCTTCTCGGGTGAAACGTCCGCCTGAAGAAAGGATGCGTAGGAGTCGATCTGGGTGGCGAGCAGATAGGGTACTTTAAGCACGCTTGTTCGCTTGGCGAAACTCTTACGGATACGCTTCTTCTCCGTGAACGAATAGGTCATGGCCGCTCCGAGTGAAGTACAGGAAAGGTTATGAAAAGGGGATGCGTGGAGGTCGCGGGAATACAGCGATAGACACTCTGTTCGTTACCAAGAATCAACAAGCGTCTATCGATGGACTCCAAGACCGCTCCGCTAAAAACTATGTCACCTACATCACGATTACTACTCGCCCAACGGCAAAAGGCCAGCGGTTGCCCGCCAGCCCATTGCTTCAAACAATGTTCTACTACTTGATCTCTGCCTTGCCGCCGGCTTCGATAATTTGCTTCAAGATGTCCTCGGCTTCTTTCTTCGGAATTCCTTCCTTGACGGGTTTCGGGGCGCCGTCCACCAAGTCCTTGGCTTCCTTCAAGCCCAGGGCGGTAATAGCGCGCACCACCTTGATGACGCTGACCTTGCTCTCGCCAGCTCCTGTGAGCATGACGGTGAATTCGGTCTGCTCTTCGACCGCGGCGGCGGGTGCACCGCCACCGGGTGCGGCCACGGCCACGGCCGCGGCGGCTGACACGCCGAATTTCTCTTCCATATCCTTGATGAGTTGAGATAACTCAAGCACGGTCATCTTCGCGATCGCGTCGAGGATTTCAGCTTTTCCTAATGCCATTTGTTTGCTCCAATTTTAGTAAACGTTAGCGAGCGCGGCCCTTAAGCGGGCTGCTGCTCCTTTTGGTCTCTGACTGCCGCCAAGGCGCGCACGAACTTACTGGGCACTTCGTTCATGGTTCTCACCAACTTCGTCACGGGTGCCTGCATGGCGCCCATCAGCTTGGCCAGCAGTTCTTCCCTGCTGGGCATGCTGGCCAGGACCGCCACTTCCTTCGCTGTCATCACTTGGTTGTGCATCGCGCCGGCTTTGATCACCAGCTTGTCGTTGGTCTTCGCGAACTCCTGAAGAACCTTCGCGGCGGACACCGGATCCTTGGACATCCCGTAGGCGAGCGGCCCGACCATATGCTTGGCCAGACCTTCAAACGGGGTGCCCTCGACCGCGCGCCGGGCTAGGGTGTTCTTAAGGACGCGAAGATAGACGCCCGACGCGCGTGCTTTCGCCCGCAACACCGTGACATCCACAACATGCATTCCGCGATACTCGGCCAGAATAATGGCTTGGGAGCCCGCGACCTGTCCGCCTATTTCGGCAACGACAGCCTTCTTGTCTTCTAAGCTTAGACTCAAGGCCTACCTCCTTGCTATGTAAGGGTGGCACCGAACCGCGATGCCACCCGGTCCCAGAAATAGCGACCTTCGACAGACACATTCACCGTAGCAAACCCGGGTGGGACAACAGCCGTTAGCGACGAACCGCTGGTTGCATGGAGCAAACTCGCATCCCTTCAAATCTGTCTTGGGAACCGCCATCTGCGTTGGGTGATTTCACACGATGCTCCGTGTTCCACCGATTAAGTATTCGCATGATGCTGCCTGCTCACACCCCAACGGTCTTTGACAACCCACCCCTCACTATTTAAGCGAGGGGTGGCCCAAAGTTCTTACTGCTGTCCTTGCGCCGTGAGGCTACTTTGTTCTACGCGAACGCCGATCCCCATGGTGCTGGAAAGCGAAACCTTCCTCAAATAAATGCCCTTGGCACCCGAGGGCCGCGCCTTGTTCAACGCGTCGATCAGAGCCAACAAATTTTCCTTCAACGCCTCTTCCGTGAAGGAGGCGCGTCCTATCGTGGTGTGGACGATGCCCGCCTTGTCGGTACGAAACTGAACTTGTCCAGCCTTGGCATTCTTCACCGCACCCGCCACGTCCGCGGACACGGTTCCGACTTTCGGGTTCGGCATCAGTCCGCGCGGCCCAAGAATTTGGCCCAGTTGGCCCACCACGCGCATGGCATCCGGGCTGGCAATGGCCACATCGAAATCGATCTTGCCTTGCTTGACTTGCTCGGCCAAGTCTTCCAGGCCGACGATATCCGCGCCCGCGGCACGAGCCTTGTCGGCGTTCTCGCCTTGTGTGAATACCGCCACCCGCACGGTCTTGCCCGTTCCCTGAGGTAGCACGATGGATCCGCGCACGAGTTGGTCGGATTTCTTCGCATCCACTCCAAGGTTCACGGCCACGTCTATGGCCTCATTGAACTTGGCCGTGGCGGCTTGCTTCACTAGCTTCAACGCATCCGCTACGGCATAGGCCTTGGCATGATCGAAGCCGGCGCGAATGGCCCTCTGGCGTTTGGATGGCTTGCTCATTTTCCGAATCCCTCCACTTCCACGCCCATGCTGCGCGCGCTACCGGCCACGGTACGAACGGCGGCTTCAAGATTAGCTGCCGTCAGATCGGGCATTTTGGTCTTGGCCACTTGTTCGGCTTGTGCCCGCGTCATCTTACCGACCTTGTCCAGATGGGGTTTGGGACTGCCCTTATCCAATCCAATGGCCTTCTTGATGAGTACCGTGGTGGGAGGCGTCTTGAGAATGAAGGTAAAGCTCTTGTCCTGGTAGGCGGTAATCACCACCGGCAAGGGCAAACCTGGCTCGTAACTCTGCGTTTGCGCATTGAACGCCTTGCAGAATTCCATGATGTTCAATCCACGCTGGCCCAACGCCGGCCCAATGGGCGGGCTGGGATTGGCCTTTCCAGCGGGCACTTGCAGCTTGATAAGCCCAACTACTTTCTTCGCCACTTCGATCTCCTATGCGGGTACAAGCGGATGCCTCGCGGCACCCTCCCCAATTAGTCCAACTGCTTATGCCTTCTCGACTTGCGAGAAGTCCAACTCCACTGGCGTGGATCGTCCAAATATGGAAACCGACACCCGCAGTTTGTTCTTGTCGTAGTTCACTTCCTCCACGTTTCCGTGGAAGTCCGTGAAGGGCCCTTCTTTCACCCGTACCGCCTCGCCGGTCTCGAACAAGACCTTGGGCTTGGGTTTCTCCACGCCCTCTTTGATCTGATTCAAGATCGCCTGCACTTCCTTCTCGCTGATGGGCGTGGGCTTCGTAGCCGTTCCGCCGACAAACCCGGTGACTTTGGCGGTGTTCTTCACCAGGTGCCAGGTGTCGTCCGTCATCTCCATCTCCACCAGCACGTAGCCGGGAAAGAACTTGCGCTCGCTCAGGGCCTTCTGGCCCGCGCGCATTTCCACCACTTCTTCCACGGGGACCAGGATCTGGCCGAAGCTATCCTGCATACCGGCACGCTGAATCCGGTCCTGGAGCGCGCGCGAAACGCTCTTCTCGAATCCGGAGTAAGCGTGAACGACATACCACTTCTTGCTCATCCCAATATTCTCCGACCGGTTCTCAGACACGCTCACCCGATCAATAGACGAACGAGCCATACCAACAGCGCGTCCACGAACCAAAGAAATATGGCCATCACGATCACGAAAAGCGCCACCACTCCGGTCGTCTGCAAGGCCTCCTTACGCTGCGGCCAGACAACCTTCCTGGTCTCGGTGACCGAGTCCTGGCAATAACCATAAAATCGCTTCCCGGGCTCCGAAGTGAAAGCCACGGCACCGGCGATGACAAAGCCCAAAATAATCACACCCAGCCTGATGATCAGGGGACTCGCTGCAAGGTAGACCGAGCCCACGATGCCCGCGACCACGAGCAAGGCGGCCAAGGCGACCTTAAACTTGTCCATGACTGGATTGCTTTCGATGACAGCGCTCAACGGGGGTTCCCTCTACTGCTTATTCGATTCAAGGCGTGACTTCACGTCGGGCAGGGAAATACTGGCAGGCCAGGAGGGTCTCGAACCCCCGACCTTCGGTTTTGGAGACCGACGCTCTACCAATTGAGCTACTGGCCTGTATTTCCCTACGGATACACACTACTCGAGTATTTTAGCCACGACGCCGGCACCCACGGTGCGGCCCCCTTCTCGTATCGCAAACCTCAGCCCCTCCTCCATCGCGATGGGCTGGATCAGCGCCACCGTGATCGAGATGTTGTCCCCAGGCATCACCATCTCGGTCCCC
>SHXO01000080.1 GCA_009693245.1 Betaproteobacteria bacterium
GTAGCGCTGAAACCCAGCGCGTTGACTCTGGGAACGATACCAGCCGCGCCTCGCTTCATCCGTGCCCTGAGTTCCGGGTTGGAGACAATGGCGAAGGCGCAGCCCAGGCCGGGCAAGTTGAAAGTCTTGCTGGGCGCCATCAGGGTCACGGTCAAGGAGGAGATTTCTGGGGAAAGGCTGGCGACGGGGATGTGCTTCCTTGCGTCGTCCAATAGGAGCCCGCAATGAATTTCGTCGGAGCACAGGACAAGTTTATGGCGGGCGCAGCGGCCGGCCAAGCCCTCTAATTCGTCCTGCGTGAACACCCGGCCCACGGGATTGTGGGGGTTGCAAAGGGAAAACAGGCTAGTCCGGCCGGTGAGCGTCGCGTCCAAACGCTCCATATCCCACACCCAGCGGTCCGCGTTCAAGACCATGGGAACCCGTAATGCTTCTCGCCCCTGGTTGGCCGAGGCGGATAGGAAGGGCGGGTAGACGGGGGTAGCCGTGATGGACTGTTGGCCGGGGTCGCAGAAGGCGCGGGCGGCCAGGTTCAAACCCGTCACCATCCCAGGGAGCCAGATGATCCATTCCTTTTTTATCTGCCAGCGGTACTGAGTTTCCAGATGCCCGATGATGACCTGCGCCAATTCGTCCGTGGGGTCGGTGTAGCCGAAGATGCCATGCCACACACGTGCGTGCAGGGCCTCCAGGACGCAAGGCGGGGAGCGAAAGTCCATGTCCGCCACCCAGAGCGGGATGATGTCGCGATCCCCATACTTGTCCCATTTGCTGCTGCCGGTTGCCCGGCGGTTGGCGGGCTGGTCAAAATCGAAAGTGGCTTGGGTGGAAGTCATGCACCGCATTTTGTCACGTCATGCCACCATAATACTGGGCTCTAACTGATTCAAACTTCTAAGACATTCTGGTAATATGCAGTGACTATTGAAAAAAGAAATGGGCGGGATGCCCATTTTTTATTTGTATCGCGGGTTCAAGGATTGGGGTTCAAGCACGGCATGGAATTAGCGCAGTTACTGGATACGACTATCACTGGCTTGGGCTTCGAGCTGGTGGATGTCGAATTGCCAGGGCGGGGTAGGCTGATCCGCCTCTTCATCGATCGTTCAGGTGGCATCACCGTGGATGACTGTGCATTCGTGAGCCACCATTTGAGCCGTGTGCTCGCGGTGGAAAATATCGATTACGACAGGCTGGAAGTATCCTCGCCGGGGTTGGACCGGCCACTGAAATCCTTGCGGGATTTCGAGCGCTTCGCGGGCCAGCAAGCCGAATTGAAACTACGTCTCCCGCTCAACGGACGCAAGAGATTTGCTGGCACGCTCAAGGGCGTGGCGGACCAGGCGGTGTTGCTTGAGGTGGAGGGTGCACTGCTGCGATTGCAAATGGCCGATTTGGATAAGGCACGGCTGGTGCCCAAGTTATAGCGAGGATTGAGACGATGAGCAGAGAAATATTGTTGTTGGTGGACGCCTTGGCGCGGGAAAAGAACGTCGATAAGGAAATCGTGTTCGGCGCGCTGGAGCTCGCCCTGGCATCGGCCACCAAACGCAGATTCAAGGACGACGCCGACGTGCGTGTCGCGGTGGACCGCGCAATGGGGGATTACCAATCCTTCCGCCGCTGGCAGGTGGTGGCCGACGAAGCTTTTGAACTTCCCGCCGCGCAACTGACCTTGGACGAGGCTCGCGAGGACAACCCTGGCGCGCAACTGGGGGACATCATCGAGGAGGCTCTGGAGCCCATCGAGTTTGGCCGCATCGGCGCCCAGGCCGCCAAGCAAGTCATCCTGCAAAAAATTCGCGACGCGGAAAGAGAGCAAATCCTCAACGACTTTCTGGCACGCAAGGAACATCTCGTGTCGGGCACTATCAAGCGCGTCGAACGCGGTAGCGCCATCATCGAAATTGGGCGCATCGAGGCCGCGTTGCCACGCGATCAAATGATTCCGAAGGAGAACCTTCGGGTCGGCGACCGCGTACGTGGCTACTTGTTGCGCGTGGACAGGGTGAGCCGCGGGCCGCAGTTGGTGCTCTCGCGCATTGCGCCCGAATTCCTGGTGAAACTCTTCGAATTGGAAGTGCCGGAGATCGAGGAAGGATTGTTGGAGATCAAGGCCGCCGCGCGCGACCCGGGCTCGCGCTCCAAGATTGCTGTGAAGTCCAACGAACCGCGCATCGATCCCATCGGCACATGCGTTGGCATGCGCGGTTCGCGCGTGCAAGCCGTCACCGGGGAACTGGCTGGCGAGCGCGTGGACATCATTTTGTGGGCCCAGGATCCCGCGCAATTCGTCATCAATGCCTTGGCGCCGGCGGAAGTGGCCAGCATCTTGGTGGACGAGGAAACTCACAGCATGGACATCGTGGTCGACGATGAGAACCTAGCGCAAGCCATCGGCCGCAATGGGCAGAACGTGCGCCTGGCCAGTGAACTCACGGGCTGGGTGCTCAACATCATGACGGAAGAGGAATCCTCCAGCAAACACGAGAAAGAATCGGCGAGCGTGCGCTCCCTATTTGTGGATAAGATGGATGTGGATGAGGAAGTAGCGCAAATCTTGGTGGACGCCGGCTTTACCACCCTGGAGCACATCGCCTATTTGCCTTTGAGTGAGTTACAGGAGATCGAGCAATTCGACGCGGATACGATCACTGAATTGCGCAGCCGCGCGCGCAATTCGCTCCTGAAGCAGGAAATCGCCACGGAAGAGAAGGTGGAGAACGTGGCAACCGACCTGCAGAGCATGGAAGGGATGGATGAGCAAATGGCGCTCTTGCTCGCCAGCAAGGGGGTCAATACGCAGGAAGAATTAGCCGAACTCGCGGTGGACGATCTGGTGGAGCTGACCGCGATGGATGCGGAGCGGGCCAAGCAGTTGATCATGACCGCTCGCGCACCGTGGTTCGTTTGAAATATCGCCGGAGATCTGGATGCCTCAATCGAATGTTTCGCAATTTGCCACCGAGCTGGGCATTGCCCCGCACGTGCTGCTGGAACAGCTCGGCGCCGCGGGTGTAAGCAAGAAGCTGGTCGCCGACACTCCTCTTACCGAGCAGGACAAGACGCTACTGCTCGAGTACTTGCGCCGCATGCACGGCAACAAGGAGGGCCAGCAGAAGATCACGCTGACTCGCCGCCAGACCACGGAAATCAAGCGGGCGGATTCCACGGGACGCTCCCGTACCATTCAGGTGGAAGTACGCAAGAAGCGCGTGCTGGTCAAGCGCGATCCCAATGCGCCAGAAGAGGTTGCCGAAACTAAACCCGTGATGCCGGTGATCGACGCCAAGGAAGTTGCCTTGCGCGAAATGGAAGCCCGCAAGCATGCGGAGTTGAGCGCCATCCAGGCCGCCGAAATCGCCAAGAAGGTTGAGGACAAGAAGCCGCGCAAGCCCGTTGCAGTCCCCGTGCCAGCAGCTGAAGTCGTCGCGGTGCCGGACGAAGTGCCGCCCGCGCAAGCGCCCGCTGAAGATAAGAAACCTGCCAAGGTCAAGACAAAAACACCGGGCAAGGAGGCTGTGGCTGAAGCCCCCCCTCCCGCGGTTGCCGCCCCTGTACCTGCTCCCGCTCCTGCCGCCGAGCCCGCGAAAACCGAAGCCAAGGTGGCAAGCGAAGGTACCCTGCATAGGCCCGCCGGTGCGCGCACGCCCGGCGCGGCTGACGCCAAGAAGGCGGCGAAGAAACCGCCCGCCAAGACCACAGGCTGGCAAGATGACGCCGCTCGCAGGCGTGCCCTCAAGACGCGTGGCGACGATGGCTCGCAAGGCTGGCACACGCGTAACCGCCACGGAAGACACCGGACCGAGGTGGTGCCCGCCGCGCCCGTGGTCGTGGAAAAGAAAATCTACGAAGTGCCGGTGCCCGAGACCATCACGGTGGCCGAATTGGCGCACAAGATGTCCGTCAAGGCGGCCGAGGTGATCAAGGAGCTCATGAAGATGGGTTCCATGGTCACCATCAACCAGGTGCTGGACCAAGATACCGCCATGATCCTGGTGGAGGAAATGGGACATATCGCCAAGCGGGCGAAGCTCGATGATCCCGAATCCTTCCTGGTGGAGCAGGATGCCAGGTCCACCGGAGAGCACAGGCCGCCCGTGGTGACGGTGATGGGTCACGTGGATCATGGCAAGACTTCATTGCTCGATCATATTCGCAGTTCGCGCGTGGCTAGCGGCGAGGCGGGCGGCATTACCCAGCATATCGGGGCCTACCACGTGGAAACGCCGCGCGGCATGATCACCTTCCTCGATACACCGGGCCACGAGGCTTTTACCGCCATGCGGGCGCGCGGAGCCAAGGTTACGGACATCGTGATTCTGGTGGTGGCCGCCGACGACGGCGTGATGCCTCAAACCATCGAAGCGGTACACCACGCCAAGGCGGCGAAGGTACCTTTGGTGGTGGCGGTCAACAAAATCGACAAGCCCGAAGCCAATCCCGAGCGTATTCGCCAGGAATTGGTCACCCACGAAGTGGTGCCCGAAGATTGGGGCGGAGATACTATTTTCGTGGACGTGTCGGCACGGGTCGGTACGGGTATCGACCTCTTGCTGGAGGCCATTCTGCTGCAAGCCGAGGTCATGGAGTTGAAAGCCCCGCGCCTGGCGGCGGCGAAAGGCGTGGTGATCGAATCGCGCCTGGACAAGGGCCGTGGTCCCGTGGCCACCGTGCTAGTGCAATCTGGCACCTTGAAGCGAGGCGACGTGGTGTTGGCGGGCGCTTCTTTCGGCCGCGTGCGTGCGATGCTCGACGAGACCGGGCGCAATATTCCCGAGGCCGGGCCATCCATCCCCGTGGAGATTCAAGGCTTGGCGGATTTGCCGGCGGCGGGCGAGGAACTCATCGTATTGGGGGACGAGCGCAAGGCGCGCGAAATCGCGCTCTTTCGGCAAGGCAAGTTCCGAGACGTGCAATTGGCCAAGAAGCAGGCGGCCAAGCTCGACGGGGTGCTGGACCAGATGGCTGCCGGAGAAATCAAGGCCCTTGCCTTGATCGTGAAGGCCGACGTGCAAGGCTCGCAAGAAGCCTTGGTGCATGCGTTGCAGAAACTTTCCACCACGGAAGTGAAAGTCAACGTGGTGCACAGCGGCGTGGGTGCCATTACCGAATCGGATATCAACCTGGCCATGGCATCCAACGCCGTGGTCATCGGTTTCAACGCGCGTGCCGATTCCACCGCCAAGAAGCTCATGACCGCCAACGGTATCGAGGCTCGTTACTACGACGTGATCTACGACGCCGTGGAAGAGGTCAAGAACGCCATGTCCGGCATGTTGGCGCCGGAGCGCAAGGAGTCCATATTGGGTCTCGTGGATTTGCGCCAGGTGTTCCAGATTTCCAAGGTGGGAGCCATCGCTGGCTGCTACGTGTTGGAGGGCTTGGTCAAGCGCGGGTCGCGTGTCCGGGTCTTGCGCGACAACATCGTGATTCACGACGGCGAGCTGGATTCCCTCAAGCGCTTCAAGGATGATGTGCGCGAGGTGAAGGCCGGCTTCGAATGCGGGCTATCGGTTAGGGGCTTCAACGACATCACGGTCGGCGACCAACTTGAATCGTACGAGGTCGTGGAAATCGCGCGCACCCTGTAAGCATGCCGAAAAATCCGGCGAGGCCCTCTCGCATCGCGGTACAAATTCAGCGCGAGTTGGCCGAGCTGGTGCGCCTGGAGTTGAAGGATCCGCGCGTCGGGATGGTTACCTTTACCGACGTGGAGGTGACGCGCGACTACGGGCATGCCAAGGTGTTTTTCACCACTTTTCGCGGCGAGGCGCAATCGGAGGAGACTTCAAAGGCGCTCCAGCACGCCGCCGGATTTCTCCGTAGCGAGTTATCGCGCCGCCTGAAGCTGCGCACGGTGCCTCAACTGCACTTCGTCTACGACGGGTCCGTCGAGCACGGCGTGCGTTTATCCAAGTTGATCGGCGAGGCCAACCTTCCGCGTCCGCCAGAGGGGTGATTTTGGCGGCACGGCCGGAAAGTAAGGAAAGGCCTGCGCGCCATGCTGTCGATGGTGTCCTGCTCATCGACAAAGGTCTTGGTCTCTCCTCCAACCAAGCGTTGCAACGGGCCAAGCGGTTGCTGAACGCCAAGAAGGCGGGGCATACGGGTACACTCGATCCCGCTGCTACCGGATTGCTTGTCTTGTGCTTTGGCGAAGCGACCAAGCTGGCCGGGGTCGGGCTCGGCGAGGATAAGACATACGAAGCCTGCGTGCACCTAGGTGTATCGACCGACACGGGGGATGTGGAAGGCCAGGTCACTGCCCGCCAAGCCTTCACGGGGAGCGACCAAGATATCGAGAACGTATTGGGACGCCTGCGCGGCGAAGTGGAGCAGGTCCCGCCCATGTACAGCGCGCTCAAGCACGAGGGCAAACCTTTGTATGACTACGCCCGGGCCGGGCAGACGATCGAGAGGCAAGCCCGGGTGGTGCATATTAGCGAGTTGGTTGCGCTTCGGCGCGAGGGCGACAAGTGCTGGATCAGGGTGAGTTGCAGCAAGGGCACCTATATTCGCGTGCTGGCCGAGCAGATTGGAGAGGCCCTGGGCTGTCCGGCTCATCTGGCCGCCTTGCGCAGAACGCGGGTGGGGGGCTTGGAAGTAAGGGAGGCCCAATCCGTGGATGCCTTGGAAGCGCAACCCATGGCGGACCGGTTAAGGCGCCTTCTGCCGTCCCAAATTCTTTTAGAATCCATGCCATTAGTGGTTTTGGACGAAGCCGCCGAACGGGCCGTGCGCCTAGGCCAGGTACTGCATCGAGACTTCGAGCCGGCGGGCATGGTTCGGCTGCACGGGCCCAGTGGCACATTGGTGGGCTTGGCCGAGGCCCGGGCGGGCGGCACCATCCATCCAAAACGGATATTGAATTTGCGGCTTGAGGAACAAGGCAGTAGTCCCATACAATAGCGCGCTTTTTTTGGAGAAACGTGAGATGACGATTACAGTGGAAAGCAGGGCCCGCATCGTCGGGGAGTATCAAAGAGCCAAGGGCGACTCCGGCTCGCCGGAAGTACAAGTTGCGTTGCTTACCGCGCGCATCAACGATCTATCGGGGCACTTCAAGAGCCACGTCAAGGATTTTCATTCGCGCCGCGGGTTGCTTCGCATGGTGAGCCGCCGCCGCAAGTTGCTGGATTATCTGAAGCGCGCGGACACCGACGGTTACCGCAAATTGATCGACCGTCTTGGCCTGCGCAAGTAGTCACAAAGCTGCTGTACCGCACTCGATTCCTTCCTCGCCGCGCGTTTCTCTTCGTACCTCTGTACGGGACGCGCGGTGCCCTCCAGCGTATTCGCACTGAGATTACCCATCCATGGATGTAAACCCTCTCGCAGTAACCAAGAAATCTATTCCCTGGGGGAAAAACCAGCTCACTCTGGAAACCGGCGAAATCGCCCGCCAGGCGCACGGGGCCGTACTGGTGAACCTGGATGACACCGTGGTGCTCGTCACCGTGGTGGGAAAGAAAGACGTCTCGCCCGGGCAAGATTTTCTCCCCTTGACCGTGGACTACATGGAGCGCACCTACGCCGCCGGCAAAATCCCAGGCGGATTTTTCAAGCGCGAGGGACGCCCCTCGGAAAAAGAGACGCTAACCTGCCGGTTGATCGACCGGCCCATCCGTCCCTTGTTTCCCGACGGCTTCTTCAACGAAGTGCAAGTGGTGGCCACGGTGATTTCGTCCAACAATGAAGTGGACGCCGATATCGCCGCCATGGTGGGTGCCTCCGCAGCGCTGGCCTTGTCCGGAATTCCCTTCGATGGCCCCATCGGCGCCGCGCGCGTGGGCTACATCGGCGGCGAATACGTGTTGAACCCCTCGGCCACGGAATTGAAGACTTCGCAGCTTGACCTCGTAGTCGCTGGAACCGCGAAAGCCGTGCTGATGGTGGAATCCGAGGCGGCGGAATTGCCTGAAGACGTCATGCTAGGTGCCGTGGTCTTCGGCCACCAACAAATGCAACCGGTCATCAGCCTCATCAACGAGCTGGCGGACGAAGTTGGTAAGCCCCTGTGGGATTGGGCACCGGCGGCCAAGGATCAAGGCTTGATCGAAAAGATCGCGGCAATCGCCGATGCCGGGTTGCAAGAGGCTTACCGCCTGCGCCAAAAGCAAGCGCGCACTGAAAGAGTCACTGCGTTGCGCGATCAAGTGGTGCAAGCCGTCGCCAAAGATGCCGCCACACCCGTGGACGAGAATCTCGTCAAGACCATTTTCGGCGATCTGGAATCCAAGATCGTTCGCGGCCGCGTCCTGAGCGGCGAACCCCGCATAGATGGCCGCGATACCCGCACCGTGCGTCCCATCTCCATCCGCACCGGCGTATTGCCGCGCGTGCATGGTTCGGCACTCTTCACTCGTGGCGAGACCCAAGCCTTGGTCGCCGCCACGTTGGGTACCGCGCGCGATGAGCAGATCATCGATGCCTTGCAAGGCGAGTACACCGACCGCTTCATGCTCCACTACAACATGCCTCCCTACGCCACCGGCGAAACCGGCCGCGTGGGAACGCCCAAGCGGCGCGAGGTGGGACATGGCCGCTTGGCCAAGCGCTCGCTGATTCGCGTGCTGCCCACTCCGGAAGAGTTCTCCTATTCGCTGCGCGTGGTATCCGAGATCACCGAATCCAATGGTTCCAGTTCCATGGCTTCGGTGTGCGGCGGCTGCTTGGCGCTCATGGATGCCGGCGTTCCCATGAAGGCGCACGTCGCCGGGATCGCCATGGGTCTCATCAAGGAAGGCAACCGCTTCGCCGTGTTGACCGACATCCTGGGCGATGAAGATCACCTGGGCGACATGGACTTCAAGGTAGCCGGTACCGAAACTGGCATCACCGCCTTGCAGATGGACATCAAGATCCAAGGCATCACCAAGGAGATAATGCAAGTGGCGCTCTCGCAAGCGCGCGAGGGCCGCATGCACATCCTGGGTTTCATGAAGGAATCCTTGCAAACCGCGCGCTCGGAAATCTCCACCTACGCGCCGCGCATGATCACCATGAAGATCAAGCCGGAAAAAATCCGCGACGTCATCGGCAAGGGCGGTGCGGTAATCCGCGCGCTGACCGTGGAGACTGGCACCACCATCGACATCGCCGAGGACGGTACCGTCACCATCGCCTGCGTGAACTCCGATGGCGGGCTTGCCGCCAAGAAACGCATCGAGGACATCACCGCCGATGTGGAGGTGGGCCGGATCTACGACGGCACGGTGTTGAAGCTCCTCGACTTCGGCGCCATCGTGAGCGTCCTTCCCGGCAAGGATGGCCTGCTGCACATCTCCCAAATCGCGGAGGAGCGCGTGAAGGCCGTGGGCGACCATCTCAAGGAAGGCCAGCAAGTGCGAGTGAAGGTGCTGGAAGCCGACGAAAAGGGACGCTTGCGCTTATCCATGAAGGCCGCCGCGCAGGAAGAAAGCCCGCAACCGGCGGGGTAGCTTCGGCGGCCTTTCGGTCCCAAAAAAACCCGCCAGAAGGCGGGTTTTTACTTGTATCCAGAGCGATCGGATAGATATACAGTGGTTATTTGTATATCTATCCCGATGAGGTGATCATGCAGATCGCGAGGTGGGGTAACAGTTTGGCGGTGCGTCTGCCTGCGGCGGTAGTCGAAGCACTAACTCTCAAAGAGGGCGATGAGATCGAGATTCATGTCGCTGGCGAGCGCTCTTTTGAAGTTAAGAGGCGCCCTGAGGCGCGAGAATTGTTGGCGCGATTAAGGAAGTTTCGCGGGCGGCTTCCTGCCGATTTCAAGTTCTACCGGCTTGAAGCCAATGAGCGTGGCTGAGCGTTTTTTCGACACGAACGTACTCCTATATCTACTCTCCGCAGATACTGCCAAGGCTGATCGCGCGGAAATTGAGTTGAGCCGTGGCGGCGTGCTCAGCGTGCAGGTGCTCAATGAGTTCGCGTCGGTTGCATCGCGTAAACTCACGATGTCCATAACCGAAATCCGCGAGATGCTCGCCACGATCCGGGTCGTATGCACGGTCGTGCCTGTCAGCGAAGAGACTCATGATGTGGGCTTACGGGTCGCTGAGGCGTACCGGTTGCCGGTCTATGATGCAATGATTGTCGTCTCGGCGCTGCTGGCTGGATGCAAGACTATTTTGTCGGAAGACATGCAGGATGGCCAATCGATCGATGGCAGGCTGGTGACCCGGAATCCATTCCATGCGAAGGACGATAGCTAAACATGAATCCGCTGACCGGCGAAGAACTTGCCGCGCTGCTTGACGAACTGGAGTCGGATCGCGTCTAGCGCAAGAAGGCGTGGGCGGGGGACGCGCCCGAAAAGACCCGGCAGGCGGTTTGCGCGTTCGCCAATGATTTGCCCAACCATCGCCAACCAGGAATCGTGTTCATAGGGGCCAATAACGATGGCAGCGTTGCCAACATCGACGTCACCGACAAGCTCCTACAAACGCTTTCCGATATAAAAACGGATGGCAAAACTGTACCGCCACCGACTCTCACGGTCGAAAAACGTGTGGTCAAAGGATCTCCCTTGGCGGTCGTGACGGTATGGCCCGCGCCGAGGCATGGCGAGTGCGCAGGACGAACGAATCCTGAACGAAAAGCGCCGCTACCGCGATGCTCATTTCGAGGCGTATCCAGTTCAACAATGCACGTTGGAAGATCTTAGCCGGCCCATCTTCGAACAAGAGTATCTGCCCCAGGCGGTCGCGCCCGACGTATTGGACGCCAGCGCTCGCAGTTACGAAGAGCGGCTGGCTTCCTGTGGAATGATTGCTTCGGCCGCCGAACCGATACCTACAGTGCTTGGTTTGCTCGTTTGCGGCATATCCCCACGAACGTGGCTTCCTGGAAATTACATCCAATTTCTACGCATTCAAGGCACACAACTCTCGGACCCGGTCGTCGACGAAGCGGAGATAGACGGCACGATCGGCATGATGTTGCGCCGCCTGGACGAGAAACTCGCCGCCCATCTCACTACGGGTGTCGATTTCACATCGCAGGATCGCGAGGTTCGTACCAGTCCTTATCCATTGGTGGCGCTCCAGCAACTGACTCGAAACGCCGTCCTGCACCGCACCTATGAAAACACCAACGCTCCGGTACGGGTGTACTGGTTCGATGACCGCATCGAGATCAACAATACGGGAGGCCCCTACGGGAGCATCACCGCCCAGAATTTCGGTAAACCCGGCTTGGCCGACTACCGCAATCCGCAACTGGCCGCGGCATTCAAGGTGCTCGGATATGCGCAGCGCTTCGGGGCTGGAATTACCCTCGCACGCCAAGCGCTGGAAAAAAACGGCAATCCGCCACTGGAATTTCAGATCGAGCCGAATTTTGTAGTGGCGATCATCAGGAGAGCCCCGTGAGCGTTCCTGTCCTCACCTTCTTCAACAACAATGGCGGCGTGGGTAAGACTTCGCTCGTGTTCCACCTTGCCTGGATGCTATCCGAGATGGGCAAGCGTGTCGTGGCAATCGACCTCGACCCTCAAGCCAACCTCACGTCGGCTTTTTTGCCGGAAGACGAACTTGAAATTCTATGGGACCCGGACGACAACTCCCAACGTAACAGCACCATCTACCAATGCGTTCGGCCGCTGACGGAAGTCGGCGACATCCTTGCTCCGCAAACGCAACGAGTCAGTTCCCGGCTGCACTTGGTGCCGGGGGATCTCGGGCTGGCTGGGTTCGAGGATTTCCTCTCGCAGGAATGGCCCAACGCACTTGGATCCGGCGGCCTGTACCGTCCGTTTCGTATCTTGTCGTCGTTTTGGCAGATCGCGCAGATGGCCGCTCAGCAACACGGCGCAGACATCATTCTCGCGGACGTCGGTCCCAATCTCGGCGCGATAAACCGCTCCGCCTTGATCGGCTCAGACCACGTGGTGATTCCGCTCGCCGCCGATCTCTTCTCCTTGCAAGGGCTGCGCAACCTCGGCCCCACGTTGTGGGCCTGGCGGGTGGACTGGAGAAAACGGGTGGACAACTGGACCGTCCCGGCATTTGCGCTGCCTTCCGGATCGATGCGGCCCGCGGGCTACATCCTCATGCAACACGGCGAGCGGTTGTCCCGCCCTGTCCAGGCTTACAAGAAGTGGGCGGACCGAATTCCGGAGACCTATAGACAAAGCGTATTGAACCAGTCAATCTCGCCGAACGTGCCACCCACCGATGGCGATTGCCTAGCCAGGCTCAAGCACTACCGCAGCCTCGTGCCTATGGCGCAAGAGGTACGCAAGCCCATCTTTCAACTTACGGCAGCCGATGGCGCTATCGGCAGCCATTCCTACGCGGCCAAGGATGCCTGGAACGACTTCAAGGCATTAGCCGTGGCTATTCTAGAACGCATTGGGCCGCAAGAATAAACGGCCTGGCCATGGCTCGGCAACATAAGAAGAAGGCCTACGCAGCGAATCCGGGCAGCGCGATTTGATGATGCATATCAAGCATGGCAGACTCCTGTCCGAGACGCGCCGCTTCGTCCCGGTACAGGGATGTTCTGCTAACCGGTGCCAGGATCGATTACCCCGGCCGTCGCACTGCTCATCAATCTCCTGGCGCCAAAAGAATCTAAGGACGTGAAACTGGGCGCACGAACGCGAACGAGCCGTTCCTGAACTCGCCCGCCCAAACGACTTTAGCGGGCACCAGTGTAGAGAAGACATCTCCCGCGGACGCCACAACCTTCAGTGACACGGGTTCGGCCGCGCACCAGTCGCCCGAGAATGGTATCTGGTTGACGAATATCTTTCCCTTTATTTGTACCGGATAGTTCAACGTTCCTGCCACTGCCGCACATGGGAGTGCTCCGGATTTGACTTCGGCGACGACGACCGGCTGGCCATTCACGAATCCGGTTGCGCGCCGGCCTTGAGTGGTTTCTTCGAGTGTTGCGTTACCGCTTCGAGCTGGGAATCCCATAATGTCCCGTACGGCAGTCGTTGTTTTCTCATCGGGACCATAGGCACCCGCGAGCATCCATCGCCATTTTGTACCATCGGCGGAATCGAACCCCTCCACATCGGCCCATGCATAAACGACGTTGTAAGGAGATATACCGTAGCCACGGGTCGCCGAGTAAATGTTGTAGGCGCCAGTGAGTTCCTTTACCGGCTTCATTCCGGCAGGGAGCATCTTTCGCAACATTGCCTCGTCCCAGATGACACCGATCATGATGTGATTGGTTCCAGCAATTTGGTAGGGGGTTCAGGAGGGACCTTACTTTTGTCCTGAGCTAGTGCCGGAGTCATTGTGGAGCACAGTCCGGATAGAACTGCGATAGCGATAAAAGGACGGTTGCTGGCCAAAAAAGATAACGTATTGCTCATTTTTTCTCCTCGAGAGGAATAAAACAAGCCACATCACTCTGGGCCGGCGCGTACAACTCCATTTGCCCAAACATTAGGGAGCACGCTACCTTCCCCCTGAAACAGCGTACTAGAGTTCGGTGCCGGGCTATTACCAACCAAGCCAACTAAGCCAACTTAGCCAACTAAGCAGACTCCAATGCGAATCAATGCGCCGCCGCCGCCCCCGTGAACGGCACTACCATCTCCGTGAACGGATAGACGTAGGCTTGCAGCATAATCACCACACCAACCAATGCGGCCAGCACGAGCGAGTGCCAAAATACGTAGCGCAGGATTTCGCCTTCGTGGCCGTACCAGCGGGTGGCGGTGGAAGCCACGACAATGCTTTGTGCGTCGATCATCTTGCCCATGACGCCGCCAGTGCTGTTGGCGGCCGCCATGAGATTGGGGTTCAGGCCTAGTTGTTCGGCGGTGATGCGTTGCAGGCCGCCGAAGAGCACGTTGGAGGCAGTGTCCGAGCCTGTGAGAGCCACGCCCAGCCAACCCAGCATGGTTCCGAAGAAGGGGTAGAACATTCCGGTGTAGGCGAATGCTAATCCGAGCGTTGCGTCCGTACCGGAATAGCGGGTGACGAATCCCAGCGCCAGCATGGCCGCGATGGTGAGCAACGAGAACCGCACCAGCACCAGGGTGTGCCAGTACTTGCGGAACATCTCTCCGAGGGAATAACCCATGAAGAGCCCCGCGAGAATCGCCGAGAGAAAAATTCCGCTACCCGTGGCGGAAAGCCAATTGAGCGTGAATACCGCTTTCTCCTTGACCGGCTTGGCGACTACCGGAGGTACTTTCTCCACTTTCTCGTGCAGCCACGCCAAGGGGAAGTCCAGGCGGGTGGCGGCGTAGGTGACTTTCTCCTTCTTCACGCCATCGACTTCCACTATCTGCTTGGTTTCGCCGTTGAGAATGCTCTTCACTTGAGGCGTGCCCCAGGCGAAGACGAATACGGTGAGAATCATCCATGGAATCCATGCGCGGATGATGGCGCTGCCGCCGTGGTGTTGAAATTGCGCGGGCGCGGCTTCGGCGGCCGCGCTGTCATCTTTTCTCCCGGGCAACGCGGTGGTGCGCCAGATTTCCTTCGGCTTCCAGAATTTGAGGAAGGTGACGAGGCTGATCATGGATATGATGGCCGCGCCGACGTCCACCAGCCAGGGTCCGTGGAAATTGGATATGAGAAATTGCGGGATGGCGAAACTAACGCCCGTCACCAGTATGGCCGGCCAAACTCCTTTCACGCCTTTCCATCCGGAGAAGGCCCACACTAACCAGAAGGGCACCAGGACGGAGAAGAAGGGCAATTGCCGGCCCGCCATGGCGGAGAGTTCGTAGACGTCAAGCCCAGTCACCGCCGCCAGCGTGATGATGGGCGTTCCCAATGCGCCCCAGGCCA
Source organism: Betaproteobacteria bacterium (assembly GCA_009693245.1). Taxonomy (NCBI): domain Bacteria; kingdom Pseudomonadati; phylum Pseudomonadota; class Betaproteobacteria; species Betaproteobacteria bacterium. The sequence continues at coordinate 14,751 of SHXO01000080.1, forward strand.
CCGGTGCGGTGTTGGCGATGAGGGAAAGCCCTGAAGCGGCGAGTGGCGAGAAGCCAAGGCCGATCAATATCGCTCCGGTGACCGCCACGGGAGTGCCGAATCCGGCCGCACCCTCGAAAAATGCTCCGAATGCGAAGGCGATCAAGAGTAGTTGAATGCGCCGGTCCTCGGACACGTTGGCGATGCTGTCCTGAAGGATCTGGAACTGCCCCTTGTCCTTGGTCAGTTGGTAGAGAAAGATGATGTTGAGCACGATCCAGCCAATGGGCAGCAAACCAAAAAGGCCGCCGTACACTGCCGAGCCCAAGGCCATTTCCGCCGGCATACCGTACGCCAAGATCGCGACCGCCAGCGCGCTGATCAGCCCCAGCACGGCCGCCCAATGCGCGGCGATGTGGAAGAAGGCCAGGCCGCCTAATAACACCACGACAGGAATCGCGGCCAACGCGGTTGAGAGGACGGCATTGTTGAGGGGGTCGTAGACCTGCTGCCAAATCATTGGGGCCTCTCTGAGATAAATGGTTTTAGTTGTAGGTGCCGCCGGGGGCGGCCGAAAGCCGGGCGATTATAGGGCACCTCTAATAATTCAGCATTCTAGAGTAGTGTGTATGGAATCGATGTGATAAAAAGCCTCGAAGCGCAAAGTGATCCCGAGGCCGATGAAGAAAGACAAACGCAGGAAGCAACCCAAACCCAAGCAGCCTGGATTCTTCG
>SHXO01000081.1 GCA_009693245.1 Betaproteobacteria bacterium
AAACCGGCTGTCGGTGGATCGCAACAACGCTGGCGAGAAGTAGACAGGCCCTCCCTTATAATCCGCGCCTCCCCTCCCACGCCCTCGCCCGTCCCTTGATGGTTGTGCACCCGCAGTTCGACCCCATCGCCCTTCAACTTGGGCCTGTGGCCATAAGATGGTATGGCTTGACGTATCTGGTGGGATTCGTGGGCGTGGTGCTGCTGGGGCGCTACCGCATCAAGCACCGCCCCGAACCGGGATGGACCACGCAGTCCTTGGATGACATCGTGTTCTACGGCGTGCTGGGCGTGGTCATCGGCGGCCGCCTGGGCTACGTGCTGTTCTATAAGTTCTCCGAGTACATGGCAAATCCCCTGCACATCTTCTATGTCTGGGAAGGCGGCATGTCCTTCCATGGAGGATTAATCGGTGTGTTCACCGCCATGCTCCTCTACGCCAAATTCACCAAGCGGTCTTTGCTGGCGATCACGGATTTCGTCGTACCCTTGACGCCACCCGGCTTGGGCGCGGGCCGCATCGGCAATTTCATCAACGCGGAACTGTGGGGGCGTGCATCCGAAGTTCCCTGGGCCATGGTGTTCCCCAATGTGGACACCACACCGCGCCACCCTTCCCAACTCTACGAAGCCTGCACCGAAGGACTGCTGCTCTTCCTGATCCTATGGATCTTCTCCAGCAAACCCAGACCGCCCGGCGCCGTGTCCGGTGTATTCCTGGTGGCCTACGGCACGCTGCGCTTCGCCGTGGAATTCACCCGCGAGCCCGATGCCTTCCTCGGCCTGCTAGGCAAATTTTCCATGGGCCAGTGGCTTAGCCTGCCGATGATCGCCGCGGGCATCGTCATGTTGCTTTGGGCCTACCGTTCACGAAATCCCGCAGGCACCTCATCGCCCGCACCTAAGTGATATAAAATGCGCACCCTTCGGCCGGGATACAGGCCGAAACGGAATGTGGGGACGTAGCTCAGCTTCGGAGAGTCGCGTTCGCATTGCCTCTGCGAGACCTGCACAAGAGCCTCGTCTCCTCTAATTTCGTAGTAAAAGTGGAAGTTGCAAGAAGCAGAAAAGTACCAACGAACAAATGGGGACGTAGCTCAGCTGGGAGAGCGTCGCGTTCGCAATGCGAAGGTCGGGAGTTCGATCCTCCTCGTCTCCACCACATAATGATCCAAGGAAGTCCAAGAGAAGCCACAAGCCCTTGAAATTTAAGACTTGTGTCTTTTCCTTTGTCCAGGGTAGTGCAGTAACATCCGCTTGCATCCGGGCCAAAATGCAGTAACTATTACAGTAACTGGCGTTTTTACCAGTAACTGGAGAAGGAGTTACTGCATGGCGAGGCACCTGATTCCTGGCGATGTCACTATCCGGTCAACGAACCCTAGGTCGTTGGCGGTCCCGAAACGCATGCGTTTGGGGATGGCGGGATCTCTCTGAGGCGAGACCGGCACAACCTTCTCGTCTCCTCCAAATAAACCTAAATGCGGCGATTGGTTGCGTAGATTTGCCGTATTAGTCTTAGCATCAAACCGTTCCCTCACCCCCTCCCCGAGGACGAGGGGAGTTGTTCCCTTCTCGCTCCGGGAGAAGGGCCGGGGATGAGGGAAGGAAGTGGATGGCGGGAATAGGTTCATTTACCTGGTTGCATTACACTCACCCCGCGAAACACCGTGTTGGCAACACCTTCCCGCCGAGCCCCGTTGACCCTTAGGACGAGCACCGCCAAAAATGCTGGGTCCGTATCTTCATCAAATGAACTCATGGCTGTCCAACCCCCGCCGCTAACCCCGAACACTGCCGCTGGCGTTATCGCTCGGTTTCTCAAGGCGCGCGGCGTGGACCGCATCTTCGCGCTATGCGGGGGGCACATCATGCCCATCTGGATGCGCTGCGATGCGGAGGGCATTCGTATCGTCGATGTGCGCGACGAGCGCGCCGCCGTCTATATGGCGCATGCCCACAGTGACTTGACGGGTGGCCTGGGCGTGGCACTGCTAACCGCCGGGCCAGGTGTGACCAACGCCATGACCGGTATCGCCAACGCCCATGTCGCGCGCGCCAGCGTGCTGGTGCTGTCTGGCTTGCCGCCGCAGCCGCAGGAGAACCGCGGTGCCTTGCAAGATATCGTGCACACGGATTTGGTGCGCTCGCTTACGCGTTACGCACGCACGGTGCGCGAGCCCGCCCTCGTATTGCAAGAGTTGGATGAAGCGGTGTCGCGGGCGTTTGGGCAAGGCGGCGATCCGGGGCCGGTATACCTCGACTTTCCCACGGATACGTTGCGCGCGGAAGTTCCGAGAGCCGTGCAACTGGAAGAACACTTTCGCCCGAAGAATAAGCCGGTGCTGCTGCCCGATGCGGCCAGCGTATCCGCGGCGGTGGATCTGCTGTGGAGCGCAAAACGCCCGCTTGTCATCAGTGGCCGGGGCGCACGTGGGTCGGGCGCGGAACTCACCGCATTTCTAGATAAGCTCGGCGCTGCCTACCTAGACACCGGAGAAAGCCGGGGGTTGGTGCCCGATGCCCATCCAGCCGTGGTGGCGGCCATGCGAGGGACCTCCATGAGCGAGGCGGACGTGGTAGTGACTCTGGGCCGGCGGTTGGATTTTCAGCTTGCTTATGGCTCGCCCGCGGTGTTTGGCGAGGCACGCTTCGTGCGCATCGCCGATGCGCCTTCCGAGTTGCGCGACAACCGGCGTGGCGAGGTGGAAATTTTCGCGCAACCGGCCTCGGCGCTGGCCGCCATGACCAAGAAGGCTGGCAACCAGGTTTCCAACGTAGATCGCGCCTGGGCCGACGGCCTGCGCCAGCAGCATGAAGCACGCGCCAAGAAATTGCGAGAAACACTGGCTACAGCCGCCCCAGGGAGCGATGGACGCATGCATCCCAACCGCGTGCTCGGCGAGTTGCAGAGTAAACTCAGCCCCGATGCCATCGTGATCGCCGACGGCGGGGATTTCCTAAGCTTTGCGCGCGTGGGCCTCTCGGCCAGCACTTATCTCGATCCCGGGTCCTTGGGCTGCATTGGGATCGGTACACCCTTTGGGGTCGCGGCAAGCTTGGCTTTTCCCAACCGGCAAGTGGTCGTTGCCACCGGCGATGGCGCCTTCGGCTTCAATGCCATGGAAATCGACACGGCGGTGCGGCACAAAGCGCCCGTACTGATCGTAGTGGCGAACAATGGTGCCTGGCAGATTGAAGTGCATGACCAAACGGATACCCACGGCAAAGTAGTTGGAACGCGGTTGCAGTTCTCCGATTACGCCGCCATGGCGCGCGCCTTCGGAATGCACGCGGAGCGCGTGGAGAGGGCGGAGGATTTGCCGAATGCCCTTGAGCGCGCGCTCAAGAGCCGACCCGCGTTGTTGGATGTGGTGGTCACGCCCGAGGCAAAGTCCTCCGACGGCAAAACCGGGTTAGCATGGGTTCCGGACCTGCAAGCCTTAGGCGCTTGGGACCAAGCTGAGCGTGAATGGCGCCGGGGCGAGGCGCATCGTTAGGATTTACTTTTGAGGGAACATTCAGTGATGAAATCGAAGAAGATTGCAATGCTATGGGGCGCGTGAGTCTTGACGGCTACATTAATTTCCGCACTGAGCGCGGACGATGGCGAACAAGCGTTACTCGAACGCGCGCAAGCGCAGTTCAAACCTTTGCCCGCCGATGCGGCCACGGCGCAATATCCGTTAACGCCCGCGCGAGTGGAAATGGGCCGCAAGCTCTTCTACGAGACGCGCGTTTCCTCGGACGGCAAGCAAAGCTGTGCCGAGTGCCACCAGCCGCAGTTCCACGGCACCGATGCACTACCGCGTTCCATCGGCAATTCCGGCAAACTGATTCCGCGTAACGTTCCCACGGTGTTCAACACGGCGCTACAGTTCGCCCAGCACTATGGGGTAAATCGCGTTGATGTCGAAGAGCAAGCCCTCAAGGCTTTAGTAAGCCCGCTGGCCTATGGCAACAAAGACTACGCCATGGCGGAAGCAAAGCTGCGCGCCATTCCCGGCTACCGGACGCTATTCGAAAAGGCCTTCCCAAGCGAAGCCGAGACCATCACGGCGGCCAACTGGAGCAAGGCCATCGGCGCCTATGAACGCACGTTGCTCACGCCCGCGCCCTTCGACCGCTATTTGAAGGGCGACACCAACGCATTGGGCAAGCAAGCCAAGCACGGCCTGGACAAATTCATGGCGTTTGGTTGCTCGGGTTGCCACGGCGGTGTGCTGGTGGGCGGGCAGATGTACCAGAAGTTCGGCATCACGGCGGATTACTGGACCCTTACGGGAAGCCAGGAAATCGAACTGTTCAAGGGCCGCGACAAGGGCCGCTTCCAAGACACGAAGAACGAAGCCGACGCCTTCATGTTCAAGGTGCAACAACTACGCAACGTCGCAGTAACTCCACCGTTCTTTCACGACGGTTCCGTGGCGAAACTCGAGGACGCCATGCGCATCATGGGCAAGTTGCAATTGGGGCGCGACCTCAACGACGCGGACATAGGCGATATCGTTGCATTTCTTGAGTCCCTGACGGGCGAAGTCCCTGCCCAATTCGCGGGCGTGCCTTCGCTACCGGTGGCGGCCTACAAGAACTAGGAAAGAACCGCCCCTCCCTCCCCCGCGAGCTAGGGAGGGGCGAGGATGCCGAGCCCGCCTCATGTCAATTCAGCTCGATCTTTTTCTCGACTCGCGCTCCGTCATTTTCGTGAACTAGGCGATCGCCGTATTGACTGCGCGCGACACCGGGCGCGCGGCGGACGCCATCGCCGGTCTTCGCCGGCACGAACCCTCGCATGACCAGTTGCCAATGCTGGATCGTTTGGTGTCCCGGATAGGAGAATGGGAGAAGCCTTCTTCCCATGGCGCGGACATCGCACGCAGCGCCGTCTGGTTAGACGAAGAGATGCAAAACGCCAGCCGGGTGCTGGGACCGGGCGCGCAGGAGTTCATGGCTTCCTTCTTCCGCGAACTGGCGCGGATCGCGGGCGACGCGGACTACGACCCTGCCCGTCCCAAGGCGCACCGGGGATGGTTATGCTTGCGAAGCGGGGAGTGGGCGCAAGCCGAGGAGGCAGCTCTTTCCATTCCCAATGCGGGCCAATGCCCGGATGCCTTGCATTGGCTAGGAATCGCGCGCCACAGAAGCGGCGGGCTCGACGCGGCGCGATCCGTTTTGTTTGAATTGGCCATGCGAGAGCCTAGCCGCTTCGCGCCGGTGTTGGCTGAGCTTGGCGACGAGGTGCTTGACCAAGAGTGGGACGCTTTTCAGGATGCCTGCGAATGGGAACACACCGAAGCGCTCGCGGAATGGTTTCCCGCGTGGTATCTGGTGGAATATCCAGCGGCCGCGAAAGAACTGGAAGATCTTATTTTTCCCGATACCTCACCGGGGAACGCCGCACGCCAGGTGCTACGGCTCATCGATCTAGAACGCCAAGGCATCTGCAATCGCCTCATCTCCTAGCGGGAAAAGCTACGCACGCTCAACCCCTATTTGTTTCGCATCTACCTTCAGCGCAGAAGCGTTCGGCACCGCTAAACCCGCGCCCCGGAGGGATTGGACTAATATGCCGGCTTCGCCGTGCCGTTCTGGTAACAAGTTCCAAGCCATTCAGGCGGGCGCGATGCGATGCAGGAACACCAACCATAGGAGACCACCATGAAACAAGTACTCGCGGTAACGGCTATCGTCGCGCTGCTCGCCGGTTGTGCGAGCCAGGTCACCAATCAAGTTCAAGCCGATCTTCCCATAGACAAGGGTACCGTTAGGGCGGGCGCGGGTAGCAGCATTACCATGAAAGGCGGCGCGCTTCCGCTGGCTGGCTCTGGGATGGTGGAGGTTGGCAAGCCACTTCCGTCCGCCATGCTTTCCGCCAGCAATCTCAAGTCCGTCAATCTCGCGGATTCCAGCGGGAAGGTCCGCATCATCAGCGTAGTGCCCTCTCTCGACACCCCGACCTGCGACAAGCAGACCCACGAGCTTTCCGAGAAGAATGCCGGATTGGACAAGAGCGTGGAACTGGTGACCGTCAGCATGGATCTGCCGTTCGCGCAGACTCGGTTCGCCAAGGAAGCGAAGATAAGCAACATCACTTTTCTATCCGATTACAAAGACCGGGAGTTTGGCAATAATAATGGCTTGATGATTGCCCCTCTGGGGCTGCTGGCGCGCGCGGTGATCGTGACCGATAAGGACAATATCGTGCGCTACCTACAAGTGGTTCCGGAAGTCACCGCGTTACCCGATATGCAAGCGGCAATGCAAGCTGCGCGCGGTTTGCTGTAACCGCACTCACCACCTAAGGCGGAGCAGAGTGTCTGCTCCGCCTTTTTACTTTCGACTCGCTGGAAATTTACCGATGAAAAAAATTGCAGTCATTGCCGGTGACGGAATCGGCAAGGAAGTCATGCCCGAGGGCGTTCGTGTATTGGACGCCGCCGCGCGCAAATTCGGCGTGGCGCTCTCCTTCGATCATTTCGATTGGAGTTGCGACAACTACGATAAGCACGGCTGGTGGATGCCGGCCGATTGGCGCGACAAGATTGGGGGCCACGATTGCATCTACTTCGGCGCCACCGGATGGCCCGCGAAAGTGCCCGATCACGTGTCGCTGTGGGGTTCCCTGATGAACTTCCGCAAGTATTTCGACCAGTACGTGAATCTGCGGCCCGTGCGCTTGATGCCGGGCATCGCCTGCCCGCTGGCCAATCGCAAGGTGGGAGACATCGACTACTACGTCGTGCGCGAAAATACAGAAGGCGAATACTCCGCGGTGGGCGGGCGCATGTTCGAAGGCACGGACCGGGAAATGGCCATGCAGCAATCCACTTTCACCCGCAAGGGCGTGGACCGCATCATGAAGTACGCCTTCGAGCTGGCCATGATGCGCGCGCGCAAAAAGGTAACGTCGGCCACCAAATCCAACGGCATTTCCATCACCATGCCCTACTGGGACGAGCGCTTCAAAGCCATGGCCGCCCACTATCCCGGCGTGAGCACGGATCAATATCACATCGACGGACTCACCATCCAACTGGTGCTCAATCCGCAGCGCTTCGACGTCATCGTCGCCTCGAACTTGTTCGGCGACATCATCTCCGACATCGGCCCGGCGACAGCGGGCACCATCGGCATCGCGCCCTCGGCCAACATCAACCCGGAAAGCACGGCGCCTTCATTGTTCGAACCCGTGCATGGTTCTGCCCCGGATATCTACGGCAAGAAGATCGCCAACCCCATCGGCCAGATCTGGTCAGGGGCGATGATGTTGGACCATCTTGGCCACCCTCAAGCTGCCGCCGCCATCATGAAGGCAGTGGAGAAGTGTTTGCAAGATGGCCCGCGTACGCCGGATATCGGCGGAAAGGCGAATACGGAAGACGTTGGAAGGGCGATCGCGGGGGCGTTATAACGGCAGTTGATCTCGTCAACTTAGAGGTGTGTTAGAACGATTGGGGGGACGCCCCGGGCGAGAAAGAGTCCCGCTCATTTCGCCCAATTCTCAAGGCACAAACCTGGAACGCGCTTGAAATGGCGTTCATTATTCGTAACCAAGGCCAAATCGGTTGCAAGAGCATGGGCCGCGATCATCATGTCCAAGTTTCCAATCAATTTCCCGCTACTCTCCATCTCGGCTCGAACTGCCGCGTAAACATGCGCAACGTTATCGTCCCAAGCTAGGCTCGGCACCTGCTGAAGAAATCTGGCAACCAACGCCGCGAGTTTCGGCAGGCGGCCCCTGCGTTCGACGCCGAATAACAACTCAGCACGGCTCACCACTGACATACACAGGGTTGCGGGGGATTTCTTGGAAATTGCGGCATCTAGGCCAGGCATGCCGCCACGTATCAAGTCGCTACAGGTATCGGTGTCGAGCATGAAGCGCAACATTTACTTCTCAAATAATTTTCGAGACTGCGGAATGTCATCGCCCCTTTCGGTCATGAAATCCTCGAGAACTTTCGCTTCCTCACGCAAGGCAAAAAACTCTCTCCAGCTTCTCGGTTTCTTGGACAACACAATGTCGCCCGCAAAGGGGCAGCGGCTTAGATAGACCTCATCACCGCCGAATCGAAATTCCGCTGGAAGCCGAACTGCCTGGCTACCTCCGTGCTTAAATACCTTGTCCCTTTTCGCTTCCATTTCAGAACCTCCATGCGCGAATACCGGGAATCGCAAAAGTTTTGTTTGTCCGGGTTCTTGGAATGGATCTTGGCTCCGCAGCCACCCAACTCAAGACGGTTCGTCGCGATACTTTCTATCGAAGGCACTGACTTCGCCGAACCCCATCAAGCGGCTCATGGCTTGGAATTCGTACAGAGGAACTGCTGGCTCGGCGCTTGAGCGTTTTTCCTTGAGGCCGGCGAAGGCTTTTTCCATGGCAGCGGTGGCCGCCAGAAATCCCAGGGAGGGAAATATCGCCAGCCTGTACCCGATGCGCTCCAACTCGGCGGCGGGTAATACGGGAGTGCGGCCACCTTCGACCATATTCGCCACCAGCGGGAGGCCAAAGGATTGGCCGATGCGTTCCATCTCTTCCGCGCTCTCTGGGCTTTCGATAAATAGCAGATCGGCACCGGCCTTGGCATACGCTTCGGCACGGCGCAGCGCCTCGCCGATCCCATGAGTGGTACGCGCATCAGTCCGCGCGATGATGAGGAAGTTAGGATCATTACGGCTGTCTACCGCTACTCGCACCTTCGCGGCCATATCCTCCATGGGTACCACGCGGCGGCCCAGCATGTGGCCGCATTTTTTTGGGAACTCCTGGTCTTCAAGCTGGATGGCGCAAACTCCAGCGGCTTCGTAGCCACGCACGGTGTGCTGAACGTTGAGCAAACCGCCATAGCCCGTATCGGCGTCGGCGATCAGCGGCGTGCTTGTGAGGCTCGCGATCATGCGAGCACGCTCTTCCATCTGGGTGTACGTGGCGATGCCCGCGTCCGGCAAGCCAAATGCGGAAGCGACGGTTCCGTAACCGGTCATGTACAGAGCACTGAAACCCATGCGATCGGCGATGCGAGCGGATATGCCATCGAACACGCCGGGCGCGATCACCAAGCCGGTTTTGAGCGCGGCCTTCAACGCGGCCCGGCGTTGAGAAAAAGTATCTGGCGCAGCGTGATTCATAAATCCCGTGAGTTAATCCGTTGCGGAGATGCACACCACATCACGCGGCCTATCTGCCCTTGAACACGGACTTGCGCTTCTCCATGAAGGCGCGCCTTCCCTCGATGTAATCCTCGCTCCCCATGCAGCGGGCGATCATGCGTTGCGCTTCGGCGAAGTCTCCTTTTGCTTCGATCAATTCGTTGATGATGGTCTTGGAGGTGGCCATGGTAAGCGGCGCGTTGGAGGCCAGGCCGGCGGCCATCTTGCGCACGTATTCATCCAACTCCGCGCTGGGTAGCACGCGGTTGACCAGGCCCATGGCCTGCGCTTCCTGCGCGCTGTAGCGGCGCGCGCTGTACATGATTTCGCGCGCGGAGGCTTGGCCAACAGTCGAGACCAAGCGGTTGTGGCCATGCACGCCATAACCCAACCCCAAGCGCGCGGCGGGTACGGCGAATTGGCTGTTGTCCGCGCAGTAGCGCAGATCGCATGACAATGCCAGTGCCATGCCGCCGCCCACGCAAAAACCATGGATCAGCGCGATCACCGGCTTTGGCGAAGCCTCGATGGCGTGGTGCGCGGCTTCGGTCCAGCCTTCGTAGGTCTTCACGTTATCCTGGGTCGCGCGGTTTTTCTCGAACTCGGAGATGTCGGCACCTGCCGCGAATGCTGTCGTGCCCTCGCCGCGCAGGACGATGCAGCGAATGGCTGGGTCGGCGACGAACTCCTTGACTGCTTCGGGGATGGCGCGCCACATATCACCATTGACGGCGTTGCGCCGTTCCACGTTGTCCAGCACCATGCGTCCGATGGCGCCATCGCGTTCGACTTTTAGTTTTCCCCGGCTATTCGTATCGCTATTCATCGTTATCCTTAAATGACTTTGCCGCTTGCAAGCGCGGCGATCTCGCTCTCGCTGTAACCCAAATCGCGTAGCACTTCGGAGTTGTGTTCACCCGCCCGGCCCATGGCGCGCTTCAATTTTGCCGGCGTGCGCGAGAGCATCACCCCTGGGGCGACTAGCGAAATTTCTCCGCCCTCCGGGGTTGGTACGGGCACCGCCATGCCTAAATGCCGAACTTGCGGATCGGCAAACACTTCGTCCATCTTGTAGATGGGCCCGCAGGGCACACCGGCTTTGTTGAGCAAGGCGATGAGATCCTTCGCCTTATAACGCTTGGTATGCGCCGAGATGGCTTGATTCAACGCGACCCGGTGCGTGGATCTTAGATCGGCATTGGCGTAGCTCGGATGGGCCGCAAGGCCGGGATCGCCCAGCGCTTCGCACAAGCGCCAGAAGATGACTTTGCCGCTGGCAGCGATATTGATGAAGCCGTCAGCGGTTGGATACACGCTGGTGGGCATGGAGGTCGGATGATCGTTGCCCGCTTGGCCCGGGATCTCCTTTTCCATTAGCCAGCGCGCGGCTTGAAAATCCATCATGGTCACCATGGCGGCGAGCAAGGAGCTTTGCACCCATTGCCCTTTTCCCGAGCGGGAACGCTCTTGCAAGGCGGTCATGATTCCTAGCGCGGCGAACAATCCCGCGCTCAAATCCGCCAGCGGCGTGCCAGCCCGCACGGGTCCGTGGCCCGGCAAGCCGGTCGTCCACATGAGCCCGCCCATGCCTTGGGCGATTTGGTCGAAGCCGGCGCGCGCGCGGTACGGTCCATCCTGGCCGAAACCCGAAATGCTGGCGTAGATGAGGCCGGGGTTTTCCTTGGAGAGCGTGTCGTAATCGATGCCAAGTTTGAATTTCACATCGGGGCGGTAGTTCTCGACGATGATGTCGGCCTTGCGCACGAGCTTCTTCAAAATCTCGACGCCACGCGGATCCTTGAGGTTGAGGGTGATGGAGCGCTTGTTGCGGTGCAGATTCTGAAAATCCGACCCCGCGCGGTTACCGAAACCATCATCGTCTTCGCTGGGCATTTCCACTTTGATGACATCGGCCCCCCAGTCGGCGAATTGGCGCACGCAGGTGGGGCCCGCGCGCACGCGGGTCAAATCGATCACGCGCAGATGGGAAAGGGCTTCGCTGGATGCCATGAACTTAACTCCGGTTGACCCAGCGGCCGTTCTCGACTTGGTGGAAAAAATCTTCCACGATACGGTTGAACAGCGCGGGTTCTTCAAGGTTGAGCACGTGTCCGCTCTTGGGCAGAACCGCCAGCCCGCATGTACGGATGGTGCGTTTCATGAGTAGGCCTGGCTCCAGCGTCGGATCGTCCTCATCGCCGGCCACCACCAGCAAAGGCGCGCTGATCTTGGCCATGTCGTCCGTCAAGCTGTAGAGCGAAGGTCTGCGGCCCTGGTAGCCCATCATGGTAAGCGGGGAGCCCTTGGAGGAATGCTCGCCGAAGTGCTGGATGAACTGCGCGAAGCCGCGCGGATCCTTATCGCGATACTGCAACCGGCCTGGGCCGTGGCCATAGGTGGAAGCAAAGTACGGCATGCCCTTCTCCACCATGATCTTGGCGTTGTTCTTGGCGGTCTCTTGAAACTGCGCGTGCTCGGAAGGGTGCGCACCATAGCCGCAGCCGGCCACCACGAGGGACAATGCACGCGGCGAATAACTCATGCCGAAATGCAGCGTGGCAAAAGCGCCCATGGACAACCCTACGATATGCGCGCGTTCGATCTTCAGCGCGTTCATCACGCTCAGGATGTCGTCCCTTTGGCGCGCTTGCGAGTAGTTGCCAACATCCTCGGGAATCTCGGAGGGCGGATAACCGCGCGCGTTATAGGCGATGCAGCGGTAGCGCCGCGAGAAATGCCGCATTTGCGGCTCCCAACTGCGCACGTCGCCCGCGAACTCGTGAACGAAAATCACCGGCGTGCCGCTGCCGGTTTCCTCGAAATAAAGGCTCACGCCGTCGTCTGTCTTGATTGTGGCCATGGCTCCCCCTAAGTAGTGACCCGCCGCCGCATGGAACGCCTCAATAGCCAAGTCGCGATGACCAGATTGAGCCCGTTCCACGCCATGCCGTTCATGAATGCCGCATTGTACGAGCCCGTGAGGTCGAAGATTGCGCCCGAGAGCCATCCGCCCAGGGCCATGCCGAACATGGTGGCGGTGAGCACCATGGTTACCCGCACGCCCGCCTCCTTGGGAGAGAAATTCTCCCGCACGATGATGGCGTAGGAGGGCACGATGCCGCCCTGGAACAATCCGAACATCGCCGAGATCACGTAGAGCGAGGCCAGGCTGTCGAAAGGGATGAACATCAGCAAGGCGAGCCCCTGCAAGGCGGACCCGATGATCAAGGTGCGCACCCCGCCGACGCGGTCGGAAATGATTCCAAAGGTGATGCGGCTCACGATGCCAAAGCCCAGCATCATGGACAGCATTTGCGCCCCACGCGCGGGGCCATAACCCAGATCGCCGCAATAGGCCACGATGTGAACCTGGGGCATGGACATGGCGACACAGCAGGCCACCCCGGCAACGCAGAGCAGTGTCTGCAAGGCGTTGGGCGAGAGCCCGAGAGAGCGTGCCCCCGTGGACAGACTACTTGGCACAGTGGAGGACTGTGCCGCCGGGCGCCGCCGCAGCAGCAGGGCCAACGGCAGCATCACGGCGAGGCAGAAACAACCGATGCCGAAGAACGTTTGCCGCCAATCCGTGGATTGGAAAAAGTGTTGCGCGACGGTGGGCCACAACGCACCGCCCAGATAATTTCCACTCGCGCATATACCCACCGCTAATCCTCGCCGGCGCGAGAACCACAATGACGTATCGGCAATGAGCGGGCCGAAGGTGGCGGAACTGCCGAGCAATCCGATCAGCAGTCCGTAGGTGGCCGTGTATTGGCCCAAGCTGGTTGCCTTGCTCGACAGGATGTAACCCAGGGAAAGGCACAGCGTGCCGAACAGCACCGGCCACATGATCCCAATGCGATCGGAGATTCGTCCCATGAGAATGCTGCCCAGGCCCAGGCCGATCATGGTCACCGTGTAGGGCAGCGAGGCCTCCGAGCGCGTGACGCCGAACTCCGCCTGCACTTGCGGCAAGGCCACGCTTACGATGAACATGCCCGAGCTACCCATGGCGGCCAGCAACACGGACACCACCAACCGCATCCAGGCGTAGGGTGAATCGGCTTCCGGATTATTTTTCACAACAGTATTCGTAGGGGCAATCCGCAAGGATACCCGGCTGCGATGAGAGTTGAACTCGGCACACGCATCGCGCACAATCGCACTATGGCCGAAACTACTCAATGGGCATTTCCCGAGAACCTTCAACCCAACCCGAAGGATCTCGATTTCGATTTCGAGGCCGCGCTCGCGAGCGTGGTCATGATTCGCTCCGAAATCCCCGACGATGCCTTCACGGCCCATATTCTCGGTACGGAGCGGGTGGGCAACGGCGTGGTCATCCGCGAAGATGGATTGATCCTCACCATCGGTTACCTTGTCACTGAAGCAGAAACCGTCTGGCTCACCACCAACAAGGGCATCGCGATACAAGGACACCCCCTGGCGTACGATTTCGCCACGGGCTTTGGCTTGGTGCAGGCCCTTGGCCGGTTGAAGGTCCCGGCGCTACAGCGCGGCTCCGCCACGAATTGCAATGTCGGCGCCAATGTCGTGATCGCCGGCCACGGCGGGCGAGAACACGCCCTCAAGGCCAAAGTGATCGCCAAGCGTGAATTCGCGGGCTATTGGGAGTATTTGCTAGACGAAGCCATCTTCACCGCGCCGGCTCATCCGCAGTGGGGCGGAACCGCGCTGCTAGGAGAAGACGGCCGCTTGCTGGGTATAGGCTCATTGCTCGTGCAAGAAAAGGTCGAGGAAAAAGCCACCCAGGGCAACATGTTCGTTCCCGTGGATTTGCTCGAACCCATCCTGGACGATTTGCTTCGCCAGGGGCAAGCTAACCGCCCGGCCCAGCCCTGGCTCGGTGTCTATCTCGTGGATAGCGACGGCAAACTGGGCGTAGGTGGTTTGGCCAAGGGCGGACCCGCGGACCAAGCGGGCCTGCGCTCGGGAGATCTCATCACGGCAGTGGCAGGACAAGAAATTTCCGGACTCGCCGATTTATTCCGCAAGCTGTGGGGGCTGGGCAGGGCGGGTGTGGAAGTCCCCATGACCATCGTGCGGCGCGGCGCCGTGGTTCAAGTCCGCGTCACCTCCGCGGACCGCGGCGGCTTTCTTAAGAAGCCGAAGCTGCATTAGCTAGGCGCGGCGAAGCTTCAGATACGACATAATCACCTCACGCCGCGCGCCATGGGCTCGATCTTCGCCACCTGCCGCTTGAGCGCGCGTTGCGCATGCCAAAGATCGTAATTCGCTTGCATGTGCAGCCAGGATTGCGCGCCGCCACCAAGTGCTGCCGCTAGCCGCACCGCCATATCGGCGCTCATCGCCGCTTTGCCGTTCAATACGCGAGAGAGCGCGGCTCGGGTCACGCCCAGGCGCTTGGCGAACTCCGTGACCGTGGTACCGGTATCGGCAAACACGCCATCGCGCAAGACCTCGCCTGGGTGCGGCGGGTTATACATTCGGCTCACTGTCTGTCCTCTAGTGATAATCTCGATAATCCACCAGTACCGCATGCTCGCCATCGAAACGAAAAGTCATGCGCCAGTTTTGACCGACCCACACCGCCCAGTGACCTTTCAGATCTCCCTTGAGGGCGTGTAATCTCCAGCCGGGTAGATTCATGTCCTCCGCGCCGTTCGCCGTGTCAAGCCGGGCAAGCTGAAGCCGTAACCGCCTCGCGTGAGCGGGTTGAATTCCCGCCCTGCTTCCGGTACGAAAGAAGCGCTCAAGCCCTTTGTGCAGGAACGATTTGATCATGGCGGCCATTGTATAGCATACCTATACACTTGGTGGTAAGGAGACCATGTGGAGGGACACGTCATCCGGCCAAGGGCATTCCGATGGCGTTACGTGAAAGACACGTCTTCATTCCTGGCATGTGGCGCGGGTTCCCGCACGCCAAACTGGGCCTCGTTTTCGCCCCTTGGAGTTCTGTCAACCCTCAACCGGCGATTAACCACGATGGACACAAAGTAACACGAAGGAAATACGAAGAAACATAGCGCGACTGAGGCTCACCAATCTGGTGAGAGCGATGCCGCTTCGATGTTTTTGATTTCCTTCGTGTACCGTCGTGTTCTTCGTGTGCAGTAGCTTTTTCTAGGTTTAAACGCA
>SHXO01000082.1 GCA_009693245.1 Betaproteobacteria bacterium
CAGACCCGCAGGCAGGCCATGGATGAGGTGATTGACTGGATGACTTTCTACAACCACCGCAGATTGCATTCAACCTTAGGGTGTGTCAGTCCCATGCAGTTTGAACAAAACTGGCACGCGGCACAGTTCAAAAAGGCCGCATAATCGGGTTGCTAAGATGTACGTCAAACAGGGGCAAGTTCAGTCTTTGCGATCGCGTGTGAAACCCTCAATCAGATCATTTCCATAGACCCTCAATCAAGGTAATCCATGCCCCACAATTTGCACAACACCCTCCAGGAGTTCAAACCCGCCCCCGGCAAAACCGGAAAATTCTATTCGCTGCCCGCTCTGGAGAAGGCGAAGGTAGGAAAAATCTCGCGCCTGCCCGTTTCCATCCGCATCGTGCTGGAATCCGTGCTGCGCAACTGCGACGGCAAGAAAGTCACCGAAGAACATGTACGCCAGCTAGCCAACTGGAAGCCCAACGCGGACAGAACCGATGAGATTCCATTCGTGGTCGCACGTATCGTATTGCAAGACTTCACCGGCGTTCCGCTACTCGTCGACCTCGCCGCGATGCGCGGCGTGGCAAGCCGCATGGGCAAGAATCCGAAGGTGATCGAGCCTCTGGTTCCCGTGGATCTCGTGGTGGATCACTCCGTTCAAATCGATCACTATGGTTCGGCGGATGCGCTGCGCAAGAATATGGCGCTGGAATTCGAGCGCAATGGCGAGCGCTACCAGTTCATGAAGTGGGGCATGCAAGCCTTCGACACTTTCAAAGTGGTGCCACCCGGCATCGGCATCGTGCATCAGGTGAACCTGGAATACCTCGCGCGTGGCGTGCACAACAAGGGCGGGGTGTATTACCCGGATACCTTGGTAGGCACGGACTCCCACACCACCATGATCAACGGCATCGGTGTCGTGGGATGGGGCGTGGGCGGCATCGAAGCTGAGGCCGGCATGCTGGGGCAACCCGTGTACTTCCTGACTCCCGATGTGGTGGGGGTGCACCTCACTGGAAAGTTGCGGGGCGGCGTGACCGCAACCGATCTGGTGCTCACCATCACCGAAATGTTGCGCAAGGCCAAGGTGGTGGGCAAGTTCGTCGAGTTCTTTGGCGAGGGCGTGGAAAATCTCGCCCTGCCCGACCGTGCCACCATCGCCAACATGGCGCCCGAGTACGGCGCCACCATGGGCTTCTTCCCCGTGGACGACGTCACGGTGAAATATTTCGAAGGCACGGGCCGCACCAAGGAAGAAATTCAGGCCTTCGCCGCCTACTTCAAGGCCCAGAAACTCTATGGGGTGCCCAAGGCCGGCGACATCGATTACTCCCAGACCCTGGATCTAGATCTATCCACGGTGACGCCCTCGCTTGCTGGCCCCAAGCGCCCGCAAGACCGCATCGATCTGGGAAAAGTCAAGACGCAGTTCGCCAGCCTTTTCGAGAAGCCCGCGGCGGAAAACGGGTTCGCCAAGAAGGCCGAAGACCTGGCGCTGCGCATCACAACCAAGGATGGTATCGAGATCGGCTCGGGCGATGTGCTGATCGCGGCCATCACCTCTTGCACCAACACCTCCAACCCCAGCGTGCTCATCGCCGCGGGACTCCTCGCGAAGAAAGCCGCCGAGAAAGGGCTCACCGTCAAACCGCACATCAAGACTTCGCTGGCACCCGGCTCACGCGTGGTGACTGAGTATTTGGCGAAAGCCGGCCTCCTAACCTCCCTGGAGAAATTGGGTTTCTATCTCGCGGGCTATGGTTGCACCACGTGCATCGGCAACGCCGGGCCTTTGTCCGAAACCATCGAGGACGCCATCGTCAAGAACGATCTCGTGTGCGCCGCCGTGCTCTCTGGCAATCGCAACTTCGAGGCGCGTATTCACGCCAATCTTCGCGCGAACTTCTTGGCGTCTCCGCCACTGGTGGTAGCCTACGCCATCGCGGGAACGGTGCTAAAGGATCTGATGAGCGAACCGCTAGGAAAAGGATCGGACGGTAAAGACGTCTGGATCGGCGACGTCTGGCCCACCAGCCAGGAGATCCATGACTGCCTGAAATACGCCATGGATCCGAAAACCTTCCAAACACTTTATGGCGGCTTCACCCACGGCAACGATCTGTGGAACGATGTTCCCACATCCACCGGCCAAGTCTATAACTGGCCCGCTTCCACCTACATCGCCGAACCGCCTTTCTTCGGAGAATTCGGCATGCAGCCCGCGGCGGTGAGAGCCATCACCGGCGCGCGCGTGCTGGGCGTGTTCGGTGATTCCGTCACCACCGATCACATCAGCCCGGCCGGCTCCATCAAGGACAGCGCCCCGGCAGGCAAATATCTTCTGGGCAACGGTGTGGTGAAGGCCGATTTCAATAGCTACGGCGCCCGGCGCGGCAACCATGAAGTGATGATGCGCGGCACTTTCGCCAATGTACGCATCAAAAACCTCATGCTTCCGCCCAAACCAGACGGCTCCAGAATCGAGGGCGGCCTCACCTTGTTCCAACCCAGCGGCGAGCCCATGACCATCTACGATGCCGCGATGAAGTACATCGATGAAGGTATGCCCACGGTGATCTTCGCGGGTGAAGAATACGGAACCGGCTCCTCACGCGACTGGGCGGCCAAGGGCACGCAGCTACTCGGCGTCAAGGCCGTGGTGGCACGCAGCTTCGAGCGCATCCACCGTTCCAACTTGGTGGGCATGGGCGTGCTTCCATTGCAACTCCTTGGTGACGATTCCGCTCAGAGCCTTGGGATCACCGGCGAAGAAGAAATCAGCATCCAAGGCCTGGACCCGGTCATCCCCCAACAAGGGCTGACCCTCGCCATCAAACGGGCCAACGGCGAAACCCAACACGTCAAGGTGCTGTCGCGAATCGATACACCCATCGAGGTGGACTATTACAGGCACGGCGGCATCCTGCCGTATGTGTTGAGGGATATTCTCAAGGCGGCATAAGACTAGCGTGAGCGAATGATTCGTGTTGAGCCTTGAGCCACGTCCTTCGCGGCCAGAGATACCGAGAACCCCATGAGGTATTGGAATTTACTTCAGGCTTTTGCCAACTGGCCTTTGTACTTTCGCTTCAAGTGCGGGCTCGTAAATGCTACCGAGCTGGAGTTTCACACGCGATCCGGATTACAAGTTTTCGTTCCGGCTCAGCTTATCGTGGAGTTCAAGGAAATCTTCTTTTCCGGGGCCTACTCCAGAGGCTTCTAGCCTCTCAGTCGCTTGGCAAATGTGGTGGATATCGGTGCGAACGTAGGCTTTTTTACCCTCTTCGCCATCCATGAGTTCAAGGCCCAGCGCATCTTCGCGTATGAGCCCATTCCGGCTAACTATTCGCAACTTGCCAAGAATGTTGCCGCGAATAGGTTGTCTTCTGTTCGCATTTTTTGCCTTGGCGTTAGCGGGGAATCAGGTGCGCGCGAGTTCCGTCTGAACAGCACCCAGGAGTTCACAACCGCAGCCAGAATTGACGACCTGAACACAAGCGAAAGTAAAGATGCCAGCAATCTCAAGGTAGATTGCGTTGATCTACAAACTGTCGCCGGCACGCACGTTTGCCAACCCATAGACCTGCTCAAACTGGATTGCGAGGGGGCCGAATACGAGATTCTTTATCGTGGCAAGGCAGTGCTGCCCAATTGCCACCGAATTGTCGTCGAATGTCATAACATCGATGACAAGACTCAGAACCAATCCGCACTTGCAGCGTTTCTGCGCGATAACGGATATAGCGCTTTGGAGTCAGGTCCGATGATCTACGCAACCCGCTTCAAATCTTGAACTGATTAATTAGCCTAATCCGCCCTTCACCCTTCGGCGTTGCTCGGGGCGAGCATCTCTTGGGGACCTTCACACGTCCGCCCAAAATCTCCACCCCGCTAGCGCTTCGCCCGTTCCCACAGAATTCGTAACACCCGCTTATCCCCCGCCACTATCACCGGACCGGGACTACGTAGCTCCAGCTTATCGCCGTCCAGGAAAATCATGCGGCGTTGCTCGGTATCCACCCAATTGGGCATCAGACTGTAGAGCACGAGGTGAATAACGATGCGATTGGCTTCGTCCACTTTGAAGGTGCCCGCGTAGGCGAAGTACCCTTCGGCGGCGGCAGCGCGCTCCTCCGTGGTGGATTGCATGATGTCCCCCGATGCATACTTGGGCCGCCCGGGCTTCATGAGGTTGACGGACAGGTGCCCGTCTGCCGCGTACATGATGTAGCCCGCCAAGTCTTTACCCATGGGGCGCACTTCGTCGCCATCTTCCCGCACGGCCACGTAATCCGCAATGCGCCAAGTGCCGATGAGCGCCTGCTCCAGCGGCCCGGGCTCGGCAAAAGCGCCGGGGCTTACCGCCGCCAGCATCATCATGCCAGACAGGATTTTCTTGATTTCCTTCACTTTCGCTCCTCGATATTGAAATGGGGCCAGGGTAAACCGATACGCTCTCGCCTTACGCCGGGCGAACCGGAAACACATATCCCATTCACTCGTTTTGCCAACCGCGGGCAATGGCACTACTCCAGAAAGGTCACCGCCTCGGAATAGGAGGCACGGCCTGTGCGGTAGGAATTAACGGCGTGATCCGCATCCGCGTAACCAAAGGAGATACCGCACACTACTTTTCGCTCGGGCGCCAATCCAAAAAACTTGCGCAAGAAATCGGGATAGGAAGCCAGCGCCGCTTGCGCGATGGTATCCACGCCCAAACTCTTGGCCGCATACAGAAATGTTCCGGTGTATAGCCCGCAATCGATGGCGCCGTAAATACCAAGGGCTTCATCCGTGGTCATGATCAATGTATGCTGGGCGCCGAACAAACGAAAATTCTCCAAGGCCTGCTCGCGGGCCCCGGCCTTGTCGTCCTTTTTGACTCCGACGGATTCGTAGAGCTGCACACCGCACACCTTGCGGCGCTCGCGGTAGATCCCCAAATAGGCCTCGGGAAACGGAAAATCCGGATTGGGGGTAGCACCGCTACGCGCATGATCGTAAAGGGATGCGCGAAAGCGCTCCTGCGCCGCGCCGCTCAGCAAGGTCAATTGCCACGGCTGAGTGTTGCACCAAGACGGGGTTTGCTGAGCGATGTCCAGGATTTTCTGGATCGTTTCGCGCGGAACCTGTTTGGAAAGAAAACGGCGCGCGCTGTAACGGGTGCGGATGGCTTGTTCGACGTGCATTGGGGGGCAGGGGCTGGGGGCTGGAGGCTGGGGGTTCATGCTTTGCCCTAGCCCCTAGCCAACGGGCTTGAACCGCGCATCCACTTCCACTTGCAAACCCGTTGTGAGGCGGTTACCGGCGTTGGCGAGGGCCACGATCTCCACCAACTCGGCGAGCATTTCGTCATCCATTCCTTTTTTGCGGGCTGCCGCGATATGGGAGTTGATGCAGTACTCGCAATTATTCGTGATGCTCACGGCCAGGTATATGAACTCCTTGGTCATGGGATCCAGCCTGCTCTCCTTGACCATGACTTCCTTCATCCATCCCCAGAATCGTTCCAGCATGGGCGGATGCACGGCAAGCGCCCGCCAGATGTTGTTCACGTAATCGGTCTTGCGCGTTGCGCGAATATCCTCGAAGACCTTTCTCGCCCGCGGCGAGGCGTCCTCGTCATTAACCAGTTTGACTTGTGCCATGGCCCGCTCCGTAACTCCACTCACGAAAGTTGGCCGAGTGTACCACCGGGCGCCTTCGCGGCTCATCATCCTCCTCGCCCGCCGCGCGTGAAATACGCCCACCCGCACTTATTAGACAGCCCCAGCCTTAGCGATCATAATGCGCGCCTTTCGCCCGGCGGATTTGTTGCATGAAGCTTTTGTTCGATACGTTTCCGGTCATCTTATTCTTCATCGCCTACTATGGTTCGGGGCAGGACATTTACCTCGCCACCAGCGTGACGATCGCCGCGACAGTCGCGCAGGTGGCCTGGGCAAAGTGGAAGTACGGGAAGATCGACCAGATGTTGTTGTTCAGCCTCGCGCTGATCGTTGTATTTGGCGGCGCCACGTTGTTGCTGCACGATGCCACCTTCATCAAGTGGAAGCCCACCGTGTTGTACTGGGGGTTCGCCACCGCCTTGATGGTGTCGTATTGGTTTTTCGGCAAGAATTTGATACGCAAGCTGATGGAAAAGCAGATCACCCTGCCCGATTCCGTATGGGCGCGGCTGAATTTCAGTTGGGCGGTTTTCTTCGCATTCATGGGCGTGTTGAATCTTTACGTGGCATTCAATTACGCGGAGAAGACCTGGGTCAATTTCAAGATGTTCGGTGCCACGGGACTAATGCTCGTATTCGTTCTCGCGCAAGGCTATTTGCTCTCCAAGCACATGCCACCCGAAGAGGAAAAGTCATAGGCACACCGTGAGCACGCACGACATCATCCAGCAGCGCCTGGAAAGCCTGCAACCAGAGACCATTGAACTGCACGACGAGAGTCATGAGCATGCGGGACATGCTGGCGCCAAGGGCGCCGGGGGGCATTACCGCTTATTCATCGTGTCCAAGTTATTCGCCGGAAAAACCACCCTGGCAAGACATCGCATGGTCTACGCCGCGGTCGGGGACTTGATGAACGGCAGCATCCACGCGCTCGCCATCACCGCCCAAACACCGGAGGAACTGAATCGGATGTTTTCGCACTAAACGGCGTTGCACCACGAAGCCAGAAAGTTTTCTTACACAGACCAGCAAAGGATATTTCATGTACTTAAGAACCATCGCCATCGTGCCCCTCGCCATCGCGCTCTTGGGAGCCACCCTCTCCACGGCGCGCGCGGAGGATAGCAACAACGTTGCCGTCGTCAACGGCGTAGCCATACCCCAGGCCCGCCTGGAATACGTGGTGAAAATTCAAGCGGCGCAAGGCAAGAAGGACGATGCGGAACTGCGCAAGCAAATCAAGGAGGCGCTCATCAACCGCGAAATCTTGTCGCAAGAAGGCTCGAAGCGCGGGTTGGACAATACCCCGGAGCTCACGGCCCAAGTAGAAATGGCCAGGCAGGAGTTCTTGATTCGAGCCCTATTCGAAGAATTTGCCGCCAAGAATGCACCCACGGACGAGGAGGTCACCGTCGAATACGAGAAAGCGAAACAGATGGCCTCGGGCGGTGGCCTGAGGAAGGAATATCTGGCGCGCCACATTCTCATCAAGAACGAGAAAACCGCCAAAGCCACGCTCGCCAGCCTCAACAAGGCCAAGAGCAAGAATTTCGAGCAACTGGCCAAGACCAAGTCCGAAGACGGCGGCTCGAAGAAACAAGGCGGCCTGCTGGAATGGAATGACGGCAGCGGCTTCGTGAAGGAGTTTTCCGAAGCCATGACGCAGCTCAAGAAAGGCGAATACACCCAGCAACTGGTGAAGTCGCAATTCGGTTATCACATCATCCGGCTGGAAGACGAACGCCCCATCCCCTTCCCCGCGCTGGAAGAAGTGAAGGACAAGGTCCAACAGCAGGTGATGATTCAGAAGCGCGACAAATACATCGCCGACCTCAAGGCCGCGGCAAAGGTGGAGTAGTAAGAGAGAAGAAAAACCTCACCACAGAGAAACAGAGAAAAATGGTGTTCCTCTGTGTCTCTGTGGTTCATGCCGTAGGTGTAGTACTTAGCCGACCCACACTCTCGCGTTTCGGAACATGCGCATCCATGGACCGTCCTCGCCCCACTCCTCGGGATGCCAGGAGTTTTGTACGGTACGAAACACGCGCTCGGGATGCGGCATGAGAACGGTAAAGCGGCCGTCGGTATTTGTGAGTCCCGTGATGCCTTGCGGGGAGCCGTTGGAGTTGTACGGATAGGTCTCCGCGACCTGCCCGCGATTGTCCGCGTAGCGTACGGCCACATACCCGCTTGCGGCGCGCAGTTGGGCATCATCTTCGAATTCGGCGCGCCCTTCGCCATGGGAAGTGACCACCGGCATGCGGCTACCCGCCATGCCTTGAAATAGCAACGAAGGGTTGGACAAAATCTCCACCATCACCAAACGTGCCTCGAACTGCTCGGAACGATTGCGAACGAAGCGCGGCCAGTGGCTGGTCCCTGGAATGAGTTCTCGCAGGTTGCTCAGCATCTGGCAGCCGTTGCAAACGCCCAAGGCGAAAGAATCGCGGCGGTTGAAGAACCGGTCGAAATCCTCTCGTAGGCGCGGGTGGAACAAGATGGACTTGGCCCAGCCCTCCCCGGCCCCCAGCACGTCGCCGTAGGAGAATCCGCCACAGGCGGCGAATCCGCGAAACTCCCGGAGTGAGCGCCTGCCCGATGCCAAATCCGTCATGTGCACGTCCACGGCGGCGAAGCCGGCCCGGTCGAAGGCCGCGGCCATTTCGATCTGCCCGTTGACGCCTTGCTCGCGCAAGATGGCGATGGCCGGGCGCGCGCCGCGCTTGATGAACGGTGCGGCGATATCCTCGTTCAACTTGAATGTGAGTTTGGCGTGGAGCCCAGGATCGGCGGCATCCAGGATGCGGTCGAATTCCTCCTGCGCGCAAGCAGGATGATCGCGCAGGCGCTGCATGTGATAGGTGGTTTCCGACCATGCCCGCATCAGCGCAATGCCTGACTCGCGATAGAGTTGTTCGCCATCGCGCTCGATGCTGAGTTCGCCCGCCGTGTTGATGCCGCCGATGAGGTGAAGGCAATCCGCCAGGCCATGGCGCTCGAATTTCTTGCGCACGGCGTAGAGGCGTTTGTCCCGCACTTGCACGACAGCACCCAGTTCCTCGTTGAAGAGTACCGCCAGGGGCGCGGACTGCGCGCACAACTCAGTAATATCGGCGGTGATGCCTACGTGGGTGGCGAACATCATCTCGCACAAGGTGACGATCAAACCGCCGTCGGAGCGGTCGTGATAGGCCAGCACATCGCCTCTGTCATTGAGCGCCTGGATGCACTCGAAGAAGGCCTTGAGTTGCTCCGCACGGTCCGCGTCCGGACAGTCATTTCCCAACTGGCCGTAGACTTGCGCCAGCGCCGAACCGCCCAGGCGGGCCTTGCCGTTACCGAGGTCGATCAGGATGAGGGACGTATCCTCGTTGAGGGCACGCAACTGCGGCGTGAGCGTCTTGCGCGCATCCATGCTGGGCGCGAAGGCGGAGGCAATCAGGGAGACTGGCGCGATCACCTCTTTCTTGATGGTGGCCGATGCGACACCGGCGTTCTCCTCGGACTCCTCGCTCCAGGTGGTTCGCATGGACATGGAATCCTTGCCCACGGGAATACTCACCCCCAATGCTGGACATAATTCCAGGGCCACGGCCTTCACGGTATCGTACAAATCCGCGTCCTCGCCGGGATGGCCGGCGCAAGCCATCCAATTGGCCGAAAATTTCACCTGAGAAAGTTTTTCGATGCGCGCGGCGGCGATGTTGGTGATGGCCTCGGCGATGGCCATGCGTCCCGAAGCCGGTGCATCGATGAGCGCCAGCGGAGTTCGTTCGCCGATGGCATAGGCTTCGCCACGGTAATTGGTGAATCCGGATAGTGTCACCGCCACATCCGCCACCGGCACTTGCCAAGGGCCCACCATTGGATCACGCGCGCTTAATCCCCCCACGGAACGGTCGCCGATGGTCACCAGAAAAGTCTTGTTGGCCACGGCCGGGAAGCGCAACACGCGCGGCAGCGCCTCCGCGAGACTCATCTCGGACAAGTCCAGTGGCAGCAAGATTCTCGCAAGACGGCGCGCTTCCCGAAGCATGCGCGGAGGCTTACCCAACAACACGGGAAGCTCCATGTCCACGGTCTTGTTGCCGAACTGCGCGTCCTCGACCACCAATTGATGGTCGGGCGTGGCGTCTCCGATGATGGCGTAGGGACAGCGCTCGCGCACGCAGATGTCGCGGAAGATTTGCAGCCGGTCCGAATGCACGGCGAGCACGTAGCGCTCTTGCGCCTCGTTACACCAAATTTGCATGGGCGACATGCCGGGGTCTTCATTGGGGATATCGCGCAACTCGAAGGTCGCGCCGCACGCGGCCGTGTGCACGAGTTCTGGCAAGGCGTTGGACAGCCCGCCCGCGCCCACGTCGTGAATGGACAATATGGGATTGCGCTCGCCCAAGGCCCAGCAGCGGTCGATCACCTCCTGGGCGCGGCGCTGAATTTCCGGGTTGCCGCGCTGGACCGAATCGAAGTCCAAGTCTTCGCTGTTGCTGCCAGACTGCATGCTGGAGGCGGCTCCGCCCCCCAGCCCGATCAGCAACCCGGGACCGCCCAATTGAATGAGAAAGGCTCCCTGGCCAAACTCCAATTTCTCGATCTGGTTCTCGCGAATGTTGCCTACCCCGCCCGCGATCATGATGGGCTTGTGATAACCGCGCACCTGGCCTTCGGCTTGTTGTTCGAAGGTGCGGAAATAACCGGATAGATTGGGTCGGCCGAATTCGTTGTTGAACGCCGCCGCCCCAATGGGGCCCTCCAACATGATCTGCAATGCCGAGGCAATGCGATCGGGCTTACCGTAGTGGTCACGCTCCCAGGGTTGGCCCGCCTCCGGAATGCGCAGGTGCGAGGTGGAGAAGCCCACGAGGCCGGCCTTGGGCTTGCCCCCCCTCCCCGTGGCCGCTTCGTCGCGAATCTCGCCACCGGCTCCGGTCGCGGCCCCCGCGAAGGGCGAGATGGCAGTGGGGTGATTGTGGGTTTCCACCTTCACCAAGATGTGCGCGGGTTCGCGTATATAAGCGTAACGCCCGCTGGCGTCGGGAAGCAGGCGATCTGTTTCCGCGCCTTCGATCACCGCTGCGTTGTCGGCGTAAGCCACGCGCGTGCCTTCCGGCGTCACGGCGTGGGTGTGGGTGATCATCTGAAAGAGCGACTGGGGCTGCTTCTCGCCATCGATGGTCCAGGTGGCGTTGAATATCTTGTGGCGGCAATGCTCGGAATTGGCCTGGGCGAACATCATCAGTTCGGCATCGGACGGATCGCGCCCGATGCGCCGGAAATACTCCGATAAGTAAGTGATCTCATCCTCGGAGAGTGCGAGCCCCATCTCCAGGTTGGCGCGATGCAAGGCGCCCTCGCCTGCGCGCAATAACGGAATCGTCACGAGCGGAGGCGGCTTCATGTGGCGGAAAATGGCCTGGGCGCCTTCCACGGAACTCATGACCGTCTCGGTCATGCGATCGAACAATAGGGGGCGAATCACGTTGAGATCCGCGTTTTGCAACTGCAATCCCTGGCGGGCGTAGAGGGAATAAGCGATGCCGCGCTCGATACGCACCACGGGCACCAAACCGCACGAGTGGGCGATATCCGTCGCCTTCGACGACCAGGGCGACATCGTGCCTAAGCGCGGGACCACCACCAGCACGCGAGCCCGCTCACCAGGCTCCTCGCCGGGATGGCCGTAGGTCAATATCCGCCACAAGACATCGCGCTCCGTGGTGCTTAGCGGCCGGCTCAGCTCGGCGAAATGCCAAAATCGCGCTCGAATGGAATCTAGTTTTGGAAGCTGCTCGCGCGCGGCACCTAAAAGCTTGTCAAGGCGGAAACGCGATAGAGCCAGAGGACCGGGAATTTTAAGAACAAGTGACATCGAGTCGTTGCGGCCCGAGGGCAAAGGCGCGATTATAGCCGCCGGACCCGTAAAAACCCAATAAGTTATTACGAAAACGCTTACTACTCAACAGCTTGTTTGCGTTTTTGGAATTGCTCCACGCACTTAACCGAGGCTTTTTGCATGGAACCCATCTACCGCAGCCACGAAATTCGCGACATCGAAGCCCGCGCCGTCATTAACCCAGACACGCCCACTTTGATGGAGCGCGCTGGTCTGGCGGCAGCCATCTACGCCCGCGACCATCTGCTCCAAGGCAAAAAGAGAATCCTGGTGCTGGCAGGCCCTGGCAATAACGGCGGCGATGGATTCGTCGCGGCCACCCATTTTCGGCGCTGGCGCTTCGACGTGAGCGTGATCTTCCTGGGGGACGAGAGCAAGCTTTCCAAGGATGCCCGGGGCGCCTTGATGGAATGGCGCGCGGAGGGCGGCGCCGTGTTTTCCGAGGCACCCAGACTCGGGGACTGGGACTTGGTGGTGGACGCGTTGTTCGGCATTGGCTTGGAGCGGGATATAGCACCGCCCTACACCAGCCTCATTCATCTCATCAACCGGCAAACTTGCCCGCGCTTCGCCCTGGACATTCCGAGCGGACTACACGCCGATAGCGGTCGCGTGCTGGGACTCGCCGTGCAGGCTACCCACACCATGACTTTTCTGGGGCTCAAACCGGGACTGCTCACGCTGGATGGGCCGGACCATTGTGGCCAGGTGCTGGTGGACACCTTGGGCCTCGCATCGCTCCCGGCCCCTCGCGGCTGGACGATTGACGAAAGCATCTTGCGCGCTCTTCTGCCCAAGCGCCGCCTCAACACCCACAAGGGTAGCTTCGGCTCCCTGGGTCTCCTAGGCGGTGCGCCCGGAATGACGGGAGCCGTTTTGCTAGCGGGCAGGGCCGCGCTCAGGCTGGGTGCAGGGCGCGTCTACGCGGGCTTCCTGGGCCCCGCACCCCAGGTAGACCTGCTGAACCCGGAGCTGATGCTGCGCAATGCGGCTGACATCCTAGCTCTTCCCCACATCAGCGCCTATGCCGTGGGGCCAGGGTTTGGCACCTCCGAGGGGGCGCGGGACATCTTGCACCGGCTGTTACCGGCCGGGCGCCCCATGGTGATCGACGCCGATGCGCTTAACCTCATCGCCAGCGACACATCGCTGCGCGAGCAATGCCAAGCTCGCTCGGTGCCAACCATCGTGACACCGCATCCAGCGGAGGCGGCTCGCCTGCTAGGCGGTACGGTCGAGGAGGTCCAAGGTGACCGGGTGCCAGTGGCCATCACGCTGGCCAAGGATCTCACCGCCTATGTCGTATTAAAGGGGGCGGGGTCGGTGTGCGCTACCCCCGAAGGCCTTTGGTTCATCAACCGCTCGGGAAATCCAGGATTGGCTAGCGCCGGTTCGGGGGACGTGCTTACGGGATTTATCGGTGCGCTGCTCGCGCAAGGGGTGGAGGCGCAAAAGGCACTATTGGGCGCGGTTCAGCTTCACGGCAAAGCCGCCGATGTACTGGTGAGCAAGGGTATCGGACCTATTGGTCTCACGGCAAGCGAAACCATCGATGCCGCCCGCGACTTAATCAACCAGTCTTAGCCGAACAAGCTACCGCTGCGCTCGGCTTGCGCGGGGACCTGCATGTGCTGCTCTGGCACCAGCGAACTGGCACGCACGCCTAGCAATCGCAATCGCTGGCCGAGCGCCACTCGCCGGAGGCACTCCCGTGCCGCGCTTCGAATTCGCTGTGCGTCGCGGGTAGGCGTGTCCATCGTAGTATCGCGCGTGACGATGCGAAAATCCGCGTGGCGCAGTTTCACGCCGATGGTCTTGGCGGCGTAGCCCTTACGAGCAAGATCAGCGCTCAAACGCTCGCATAGATCCAGCAAGATAGTAGAGAGCGCTGCCCGGTCCGCCACTGGGTGCAAGTCGCGCTCGAATGTGGTTTCCCGGCTGATGGACTTCGGTTCGCTTTGCATCACCACGGGCCGGTCGTCGCGTCCGTGGGCGGCATCCAACAACCAGCGCGATTGGCGCCGGCCAAAGTGCGCGGCCAGCACCTCGATAGGCGCCGCGGCGAGTTGGCCGATGTTGTGTATGCCGAGCGCTTCGAGTTTCTCGCTCGCCCTTGGGCCCACTCCGTTAATTTTTCGAACCTCCAGAGGCCAGATACGCACCGCAAGATCGTCATGACCCAGCACGGTGAGCCCGTCTGGCTTATCCAGCTCCGAAGCGATCTTGGAAAGGAGCTTGTTGGGCGTCACTCCGATGGAACAAGACAAGCCCGTGGCCGCGCGCACGCTGTCCTTGATGCGCTGTGCTAATTTCACGGTATCACCCCCCACTTCGGTGAGATCGATGTAAATCTCATCGATGCCGCGGTCTTCGATGTGGGGTGCCACTTGCGCTACCGCGGCCTTGAACAGTCGCGAAAACCTGCGGTACTCATCGAAATCCGCCGGAAGAAGTATCGCGTGGGGTGCGAGGGCTGCCGCCTTCATGAGCCCCATGGCCGAATGCACCCCCAGGGCGCGCGCTTCGTACGTTGCTGTAGTGGCCACCCCGCGCCCTGCGTAATCACGCAAGCGGGGAAACTCCGCCACTGGTTGTTCTGGTGTCACTCTGGCGCGCGCACGCGCACCACCGATCACCACGGGCAAACCTTTGAGTTGGGGGTAGCGCAGCAATTCCACGGAAGCATAAAAGGCGTCCATATCCAAGTGAGCGATGCGCCGCTTCACCGATTGGTTAGAATCCGCGCCCATCAACTGCGCCCAGATCATCCATGAAAATCTCCTCTCCCAACGAAGCTCACGCCCTGCGGCCGCTACCGGCCCTGATATTCGCGAGCCGCTGGCTACAACTGCCCTTGTACCTAGGTTTGATTCTCGCGCAAGGCGTGTACGTATGGCACTTCTGGGTGGAATTATCGGATTTGATCTGGGCGGTGATGGGGAACCAGGGATCCTTGGACCACATCATATCGGCCGTGGCCGTGGAAGGCATGACCAAGCCGCAGAAGCTCAACGAAAC
>SHXO01000083.1 GCA_009693245.1 Betaproteobacteria bacterium
GTCTTCATGAACGGAAATATATGAGTGAAAACACTGCGCCGGCCTCTATGGATCAGGAATCCAACCAGATCATCGAAGAACGCCGTACGAAGCTCTCCGCCCTTAGGCAGCAGGGCAATGCGTTCCCAAACGATTTCCAGCGCAAGCACCTCGCGGGCGATCTGCAGATCGACCACGGCGGAAAGAGAAACGAAGAATTAGAACCCTCGGTGATAGCGGTCGCTATCGCCGGCCGCATGATGCTAAAGCGCGTGATGGGCAAGGCTAGTTTCGCCACATTGCAGGATATGTCTGGCCGCATCCAGCTCTACCTCAACAACGAGGGGACAGGTGCCGATGAGCACGAGGCTTTCAAGCACTGGGATCTGGGCGACATTCTGGGCGTGGAAGGCACGCTGTTCAAGACTCGCACCGGCGAGCTGACCATCAAGGTGAGCAAGATTCGGTTGCTCACGAAATCGCTACGCCCGTTGCCGGAAAAATTTCACGGCCTGTCGGACCAGGAGCAAAAATACCGGCAGCGTTATCTCGATCTCATCACCAACGAAGAATCGCGCAAGGTATTCACCCTGCGCTCGAAGACAGTGCAAGCCATCAGAGAATTCCTCGTTAACCGCGGCTATCTGGAAGTGGAAACGCCCATGATGCACCGCATTCCCGGTGGTGCGGCCGCGCGGCCCTTCATCACCCATCACAACGCGCTCGGCATGGAACTCTATCTGCGCGTGGCGCCGGAGCTTTATCTCAAACGCTTGGTGGTGGGCGGTTTCGAGAAGGTATTCGAGATCAACCGCAATTTTCGCAACGAAGGTATTTCCACCCGGCACAATCCTGAATTCACCATGCTGGAATTCTACGAGGCCTACCGGGACTATCGTTACCTCATGGACTTCACCGAGGAGATGTTCCGCGACGTCGCCACGCGCGTGCTCGGGACGACGCAATTGACCTACCAAGGCCGGGCAATGGATCTAGCAAAGTCCTTCGACCGTTTGACCATCGTGCAAGCCATCCACAAGTACCATCCGGAGATTTCCGAATCCGACCTGAACGATCGCGATTGGCTAACCAACCAATTAAAAAGACTGGCCATTCCCCATAAGCCCGCCGATGGAACCGGCGGGCTTCAATTGGCTTACT
Organism: Betaproteobacteria bacterium; assembly: GCA_009693245.1. NCBI lineage: Bacteria > Pseudomonadati > Pseudomonadota > Betaproteobacteria > Betaproteobacteria bacterium. The sequence continues at coordinate 1,141 of SHXO01000083.1, forward strand.
TCGAGGAAACCACGGAAAGTCTGCTGTTCGAGCCTACCTTCATCATCGACTATCCGGCGGAAGTCTCTCCGCTTGCAAGGCGCAACGACAGCAATCCCGAGATTACCGACCGCTTCGAGCTGTTCATTGTGGGGCGTGAAATCGCCAACGGATTTTCCGAGCTAAACGACGCGGAGGATCAGGCCGAGCGCTTCCAAGAACAGGTGCGCCAGAAGGACGCCGGCGATCACGAAGCCATGCATTACGACGCCGACTATATCCGCGCGCTGGAGCATGGGTTGCCCCCGACGGCCGGCGAAGGCATCGGCATCGACCGCTTGGTGATGCTGCTCACCGATAGTCCCAGCATCCGGGACGTGATTCTTTTCCCCCAACTGCGCGCGGAGTAGAGAAATGAGCGACACCGCGGTCAAACTTTGGGAACCCGCGCCAGAGCGTGTCGCGACGGCGAATCTCACCTCCTTCATCGCCTTCGCCAACGATAAATGGCAGGCGAAGGTTCACGACCACCCTAGCCTCCATGACTGGTCCATTCGCGAGCCGGAAAAATTCTGGCAATCCGTGTGGACATTCTGCGAAGTCGTGGGCGGCATGGGCGAGGCGCCCTATCTTGTGGATGGCGCCCGCATGCCTGGGGCCAAATGGTTTCCGCAAGCGAAGTTGAACTACGCGGAAAATTTGCTGCGCCGGCGCGACGACCAGGTGGGGATGATTTTTTGGGGCGAGCACAAATTTCGCCGCCACCTCTCCTTCGGCGATATTTACGACGAAGTGTCCAAGCTTGCGCAAGCATTGAGAGCCATGGGCGTTCAGCCCGGCGACCGTGTCGCCGGCTTCATGCCCAACATGCCCGAGACCATCATCGCGTTACTGGCGGCCACGAGCACCGGCGCCATATGGTCTTCCTGCTCGCAGGATTTTGGCGTGCAAGGCGTGCTCGACCGGCTTGGGCAGATCGAGCCCAAGGTGCTCATATGCGCCGAAGGTTATTGGTACGCGGGAAAACCCATATATGTCATGGATCGCGTGCGGGAAATCGCGCAAGGATTACCCACATTGGAACGAGTGGTGGTGGTGCCCTACGTCAAGGCCAAGCCGGACTTGAAGGGCGTCCCCAAGGCGCTGATGTACGCGGAATTCACTGGAAGATTCGCGCCGAAGGAAATCGAGTTCGCGCGCCTGCCCTTCGATCACCCCTTGCTCATTCTGTACTCCTCCGGCACTACCGGCGTGCCCAAGTGCATCGTGCACGGTGCTGGCGGAACCTTGCTCCAGCATTTGAAGGAACACCAACTCCACACGGATCTGAAGCGGGGGGACCGCTTGTTTTATTTCACCACCTGCGGCTGGATGATGTGGAACTGGCTGGTCTCCGGTCTCGCGTCGGGTGCCACGTTGTTGCTGTTCGACGGCTCGCCCCTGGCCCCGAATCCGGCGATTCTTTTCGAGTTCGCCGACGCCGAGGCGATGAGCATCTTCGGCACCTCGGCCAAGTACATCGACGCCATCAGGAAGGTGGGGCAAAGGCCCGTGGCCACCCACAAGTTGAAGGCCCTGAAAACCATGACCTCCACGGGCTCGCCGCTGGTGGCGGAGAGCTTTGAATATGTCTACTCGGACATCAAGAAGGATTTGTTGCTCTCTTCCATTTCAGGCGGCACCGACATCGTGTCGTGCTTCGTGCTGGGCAGCCCCCTGCTTCCCGTCTACCGGGGAGAGATTCAATGCCGCGGCCTGGGCCTCAAGGTGGAAGTATTCAACGACGATGGCCGGCCGGTAGTGGGAGAAAAAGGCGAACTGGTATGCACCGCGCCCTTTCCCTGCATGCCCGTGGGATTCTGGAACGACCCAGAAGGCAAGAAATACCACGACGCCTACTTCGCGCGCTATCCCAACGTGTGGCATCACGGGGATTACATCGAACTCACGGAGCGCGGCACCATGATCATCTACGGCCGCTCCGACGCCGTGCTCAACCCCGGCGGCGTGCGCATCGGCACGGCGGAAATCTACCGCCAGGTTGAACAGCTACCCGAAGTGATGGAGAGCCTGGTCATCGGGCAAGATTGGAACAAGGACGTGCGCGTGGTGCTCTTCGTGCGCCTGCGCGACGGCGTAACCCTAGACGCCGAACTCACCCGCCGCATCAAGCAGCACATCAAGGCCAACACCACGCCCCGCCATGTGCCCGATAAGATCGTTCAGGTGGCCGACATTCCCCGCACCAAGAACGGCAAGATCGTGGAGCTTGCCGTGCGCGATATCGTGCATGGACGTCCCATCAAGAATCGCGAGGCCCTGGCGAATCCGGAGGCCTTGGAGCTTTACCGAGATATCGCTGAGTTACAGCGCTAGAGCTATCATTTCCCGCAAGGCGCGCGCCACCGTCTGGCGCCGTACGGCATCGCGATTCCCAGAGAGAAGCACCGTCCGTAGATGCACGGGTTGTTCTCGTACTCCCCAAGCTAGGCACACAGTGCCCACTGGCTTCTCCGGTGTTCCTCCGGATGGCCCGGCAACACCGGAGACGGCGACAGCGATGTGGGCACTGCTACGTTCCAGCGCTCCCTTCACCATCTCTTCCACCGTCTGTTCGGACACCGCCCCGAAGCGCTTGAGCGTACCGGCGGAAACGCCCAGCATCTGCATCTTGGCTCGGTTTGTATAAGTGATGAACCCGCGGTCGTACCATGCCGAACTGCCCGGCACCATCGTAATGGCTTGGCCGATCCAGCCCCCCGTGCACGATTCGGCTGTCGCGAGCATCCAGCCCTTCGCCAACAAAGCATTCCCAAGGGCCTGCGCTAGGTCGTAAAGTTCGTCATCCATTCAGGTCATCCCAGAATTAATTTCCAAAGGGTGAAGCATAAGAGCACGCAAAAGGCGGCAACGAGATCGTCGGCCATGACACCCAAGCCGCCGCGAATTTTGAGTTGAGCGTACCCCACGGGGCCTGGCTTGGCGATGTCGAAATAACGAAAGAGGACGAAGGCGGCGCCTTGTGCGATGAACGTTCCCGGAAGAAAGCTCAGGGTAAAGAGCATGGCCACCATTTCATCCCAAACCATGCCGCCGTGATCTTCCATCCCTATATCACGCCCCGCTTGCTCGCAGGCCCACACGCCGGCGAAGAATGCGAGCCCCGCGAGGAGTAACAAGTCCACCGTGGCCATCCTTGCCGCCAGGACGTTATAGACCGGTATGGCGGCCAGGGATGCCAGGGTTCCAGGCGCGCGGGGCGCCAACCCTAAGCCAAAACCAAAGGCAATGAAGCGCGCGGGACTGCGCAACAGATAACCAAAGCTCACGTGCGCTCGTCTAAACGAAGTGGTCGTAGCCATGGCTTTCCAATGTAATGGGCTGGCCGGCGCGGTCGCGTACCAGCAGTGCTTCGTCCGGTTGTATCACCCCGATTCTCGTCACCGGACAACCGTGGGTGGTCCCCAGGGCGTCCAAGAACCCGCGATGGCGCGAGGGCGCGGTAAAACACAACTCGTAGTCATCGCCTCCGCTCAAGGCGTAGCGGCGCTGTTGGTCCTCTTCACACTCGCGCAGCGCCGCGGAGCGCGGCACCTCTTCCCACTCGATGACGGCGCCCACCTTTGACCGCTCCAGAATGTGCCCGAGATCCGCGAGCAGTCCGTCGGACACGTCGATGGCGGCGCTCGCGAGGCCGCGCAAGGCAATGCCCAGTTCGGTCCTCGGCATGGGCGTCTCAAGACGGCGTTGCGCATGGTCTCGTGCAGCAATGGTAAGTCGCGCTCCCTCCCGCAACGAGACCAAGCCCAGGGCCGAATCGCCCAAGGTGCCTGACACCCAGATGTCGTCTCCGGGTCTGGCACCTGAACGCAACAACGCTTGCCCCACCGGAACCACTCCGAGGAATTGCACGCAGATATTGAGCGGCCCGCTCGTGGTGTCACCTCCTACCAACTCCGTGCCGGACGCTTCGGCCAAGGCGAACAATCCTTGGGAGAAGGCGCCGAGCCATTCCTCATCCACTTTTGGCAAGGACAACGACAACGTGAACCAACGCGGCGTGGCCCCCATGGCGGCCATATCGGAGAGATTCACCGCGAGGCATTTATGGCCCAGGTACTCGGGCCTCACATCCTCGAAGAAGTGGCGGCCGCACACCAGCATATCGGTGGAGACCACCAATTGATGTCCCTCCGGTATTCGCAACAGCGCGGCGTCATCGCCCACGCCCAAATCCGCCGTGGGTGCCGCGCGCGTGAAATAGCGCTGGATTAATCCGAATTCGGAGATCATGGCGCGAGAAACATCTGCGCCAAGGCGACATCATCGGGATAGGTCACCTTGATATTCCGCGCGCTCCCGTGCACGAGTTTGGGCTTCATGCCCAGGGCTTCGATGGCGCTCGCCTCATCGGTCACCGATGCGAGATCCACGGCGGCCAAGGCGCGCGCGAGCATGGCGTAGCGAAACAATTGCGGCGTTTGCGCTTGCCAGAATCCCTCTCTGGGTTCGGTGCGATCCACGCGCCCATCGGGTTGCGCGCGTTTCAAGGTGTCCCGCACGGGAAGTGCGAGCAATCCGCCTACTTCATCGTTCATAGCCTCATGGAACAGCCGGTTCAGGGCGCTGGCAACAAGACATGGGCGGGCAGCATCGTGCACCAGCACCCAATCCCCGGCTTGAACCCTATCCGCCATGGCATTAAGCGCATTGAAAACGGTCTGCGCGCGACTATTCCCGCCACAGCGCAGCACGATGCAATCCGCCAAGGCTTCGGACAAGCGCAGGGAATCCCAGTAGCGGTCCTCCTCGTCAATGGCGATGACGACGCGATGAACCTTCGGATGCGAACGCAACGTCTGCACGCTATGCCACACCATGGGCCGCCCGTGCAACTCCACATATTGCTTGGGCACCGTGCAGCCCATGCGCAGGCCGCTGCCCGCCGCGGGCACCACGGCCCAAATATTCTTCGCCGGTTCCGTACTCATGCGCGCATTATCACCGCTCCACGGGCCAAGACCGTAACCGCCGGCGACTATAATCCGCCGCCCCGATGATCACGCTCACTCCCCCCAGACCAGGGCAGCGCACCGGCGTTACCCATATCGCCGGATCCAGCGATGCTTGCGCGTTGGCACGCCTGGCGGAAAAGCACGCGCCCGTGGTGGTTCTCACGGCAACGGCCTCCGATGGGCACCGGCTGCGCGCCGAGATCGCATTCTTCGCCCCCGGCTTGCGCGTGTATCTGCTGCCAGATTGGGAAACGCTGCCCTACGACAATTTTTCCCCGCACCAGGACCTCGTCTCCGAACGCTTGGGTACGCTGCACCAGATTTCGCGCAGGGAGTGCGACGTGGCCATCGTGCCCACGACCACCGCGCTCTACCGGTTACCCCCCGTGGAGTATCTTGCCGCCTACACTTTCTTCCTCAAGAAGGGCGAGAGACTCTCCTCCGAACAGCTTCGCAACCAACTCACCCTCGCCGGCTACAACCACGTCTCCCAAGTCGTCTCCCCAGGCGAATACAGTGTTCGCGGCGGAATCATCGACTTGTTTCCCATGGGGAGCGTGGTCCCCTACCGCATCGATTTGCTGGACGACGAAATCGACAGCATTCGAACCTTCGACGTGGATTCGCAGAAATCCATCTACAAGGTAAACGACGTGCGGCTGCTGCCCGCGCGAGAATTCCCCACGGACGAGGCCGCCCGCACCCGCTTTCGCAAGAATTTTCGCGAGAAGTTCGAGGGCGATCCATCCAAGAAGCGCCTGTACAAGGATGTGAGCCAAGGCGTGTTTCCGGCTGGTATCGAGTACTACTTGCCGCTTTTCTTTGAAAGTTCGGCCGTGCTCGGCGATTACCTTCCACAAGGCGCCGTGGTGTGTTCCATGGGAAATTTGCAAGAAGCGGTGGAGACTTTTTGGCGGGACACCTGGTCGCGCTACGAGTTGATGCGCGGAGATCCCGATCATCCGTTGTTACCGCCCGCCGATTTGTTTTTGTTACCGGATCAGTTCTTCGGCAGAATCAAACCCTTTAGCCGCCTGGAATTCATTGCGGAAGGCGAAGCCACCGCGCTCCCCGTGCGGGCACTCCCGCCCTTGCAAGTGGAGCGGCGCGCCGACCAACCCTTGCACCGCCTGGCGGCTTTTATCGCGAGCAGTAGCCAAAGAGTCGTGCTACTGGCCGATAGTCTCGGGCGGCGCGAAACCTTGCTGCGCTACCTCAACGAGTACGGATTCAAGCCCGCGCCCGCCACCAACCTCGAGGATGCATTGACGGTGGATGCGAACTTGGTGCTCGCCGTGGGCCCCTTGGGGGCCGGCTTCATCGATGAGGACGCGGGCGTTGCCTACATCACGGAGAACGAGCTTTATCCCTCGCAGACGCGCGCCAAGGAACGCCGTGACGCCGCCGCCAACCTGAACGCCGCCGAGAATTTATTACGCGACCTCTCTGAACTAAAAACCGGCGATCCCGTGGTGCACTCCCAGCATGGAATCGGCCGGTACCTGGGCTTAGTCAATCTAGACATGGGCGAGGGTGCGACGGAGTTCTTGCTGCTGGAGTATGACGGCGGCGACAAACTCTACGTTCCCGTTTCGCAACTGGAAGTCATCGGCCGCTACAGCGGCGTATCGCCCGAGTCCGCGCCGCTGCACAAACTGGGCAGCGGCCAATGGGAGAAAGCGCGCAAGAAGGCGGCGGAAAAGGTACGCGACACGGCGGCCGAACTCCTCAATCTTTACGCGCAGCGCGCCGCGCGCAAGGGCCATGCGTTCCAGCTCAAGCCGCACGACTACGAAGCCTTCACGGAGGGGTTTCCTTTCGAGGAAACCCGCGACCAATCCATCGTCATCGAGGCGGTCATCAAGGACCTCACGGCTGGCAAACCCATGGACCGTTTGGTTTGCGGAGACGTCGGATTCGGCAAGACCGAGGTGGCTCTGCGCGCCGCCTTCGTGGCCGTGATGGATGGGCGCCAAGTGGCCGTGCTGGTGCCGACCACGCTGCTGGCCGAGCAGCACTTCCAAACTTTCGGTGACCGTTTCGCCGAATGGCCGGTAAAAATCGCCGAGCTATCGCGTTTTCGATCGGGCAAGGAACAAGGCGCAACCTTGGAGGCGCTCCGCGAAGGACGCATCGACATCGTCATCGGCACTCACAAGCTGGTGCAAGACTCCGTGAAATTCAAGAATTTGGGGTTGGTCATCATCGACGAAGAGCACCGCTTCGGCGTGCGCCAGAAGGAGCAGCTCAAGGCGCTGCGCGCCGAAGTGGATGTCCTGGCACTCACCGCCACTCCCATTCCCCGCACGCTCGCCATGTCGCTGGAAGGCATACGAGATTTCTCCGTGATCGCCAGCGCGCCGCAAAAGCGGCTCGCCATCAAAACCTTCGTTTCGCGCTGGAGCGACGGCTTGATACGCGAGGCGGTGTTGCGCGAATTGAAGCGCGGTGGCCAAGTATTCTTCGTCCACAACGAGGTGGAATCCATCCGGCGCATGGAGGAAAAACTCACCGCTCTCGTTCCCGAGGCGCGTATTCGCGTCGGCCACGGCCAGTTGGCGGAGAGGGAGCTGGAATTGGTGATGCGGGACTTCTACCAGCAACGCTTCAATTTGCTGCTGTGTACCACCATCATCGAAACCGGTATCGACATCCCGTCGGCCAACACCATCGTGATCAACCGGGCGGACAAATTCGGGCTAGCGCAATTGCACCAGTTGCGCGGAAGAGTGGGCCGCTCCCATCATCAAGCCTACTCCTATCTGCTCACGCACGCGGAAGGCAATGTCACGCCGCTGGCGGCCAAACGCCTGGAAGCCATTCAGATGATGGAGGAACTGGGCTCGGGCTTCTTCCTCGCCATGCATGACTTGGAAATTCGCGGCGCCGGTGAGGTGCTGGGCGAATCGCAAAGCGGCGAGATGCAAGAGGTGGGTTTCGCGCTCTACGCGGAGATGCTGAAATCGGCCGTGCGCTCCTTGAAGCAAGGCAAGGAACCCGATCTGTCGCAACCTCTCTCGGTGAGTACGGAGATCAAACTGCATGCGCCGGCTCTGTTACCGGAAGACTATTGCCCCGGCGTGCACGAAAGGCTCGTGCTCTATAAACGCATGGCGAATTGCGAATCCGCCGAAGCGCTGGAGGAATTGCAAGAAGAAATCACCGACCGCTTTGGCCTCCCGCCCGGTGCGGCCAGAACCCTCATGGATAGCCACCGTCTTCGCATTGCCGCGAAAAGCGTGGGCGTCATCAAGATCGACGCCAGCACGGAGGCGATACAACTTCAATTCGAGCGTAATCCGCCTATCGACCCCGCGCGCATCATTCAACTGATCCAGACGCGCCGTAATTTCCGGTTGAGCGGGCAAGACAAACTGCGAGTGGACGAGAAACATCTTCTGCCCGCGGATCGCGTGGCGCGCACCCTGGAACTGTTTCGCGAACTCAAGCAACCCGTGGCGCGGCAACCGGCACGCTAACTCATCCCCGCCGCGGTCTCGCGGTGGCCACCAGCAGAAGAAAAAAGCAGCCCGCGACCATCGACGCGATGCCGAAATTGAAAAGCGAGGATGCAGGCACACCCGCGACCCAGTAGGCCCCGCTCGCGCGCACTCCCGCCGAAACCAGGCAGATGATGATTCCCAACAAGCCCGCGGCTCGTCCTAGGGTAAGCGGCACTCTTTCCATATAACCTACCTGTTCATCGCTAAACCACGTTCTTGATAGCGGCAAGCACCAGGCACCGCTGTGCTCGCAAGCTTAGCGCATATAGTCCAAGGCGAGGTGCGTCAAGGTCCGCACGCCCAGCAAGAGCGCGGACTCATCGATCTGAAAGCGCGGGGAGTGGTTGTAGGCCACCTTGCTCATGTCCGAGCCCTTCGCGGTGCCTCCGAGGAAAACGAATAATCCCGGCGCCTTCTGGGCAAGTAAGGAGAAATCCTCCGCGCCCATGACGCGGTCTCGGAGAATCACATTCTTCTCGCCGGCCACGCGCTGGAGCGTGGGCAGCATGCGTTGCGTCAAGGCGGGGTCGTTGATGGTCACCGAATAGGGCTTGTCGATATTCACCTCGGCAACCGCGCCCGAAGCCATCGCAATGCTTTCCGCGATCAATTTGATTCGGCGGTGAATGTCTTCGCGCAGCTTTTCATCGAAAGTGCGCACCGTACCCACCATCTCCACCTTGTCCGGGATGATATTGAAGCGGTTGCCGCCGTCGATGCCACCGATGGTCACCACCGCCGGTTCCTTGGTGATGTCCACTTGCCGGCTCACGATGGTCTGCAAGCCCAGCACGATTTGAGAAGCCACAACGATGGGATCCACGCCGCCCCAGGGGGCGGAGCCGTGGGTCTGCCTGCCCTTCACCGTGATGCGCAACACGTCGGCGGCCGCCATGGCGGCACCAGGGCGGTAGGCGATTTGTCCCGCTTCATGCAGGGAGGCGATGTGCAAACCGAAGATGACATCAGGTTTGGGATTTTCCATCGCGCCTTGTTTGATCATCAGCGCCGCGCCGCCCTCCTCTCCGGGGGGCGGCCCCTCCTCGGCCGGCTGGAAGATGAACTTGACGGTTCCCGCCAATTCGCCCTTCATTTTGCTAAGCACCTCCGCCGCGCCCATGAGCATGGCCACGTGGGTGTCGTGCCCGCAGGCGTGCATGACGCCGGTTTCCTTTCCCGCCCATTGCGCTTTTACCTTGGAGGCAAAAGGCAAATCTACCTCCTCGGTCACCGGGAGTGCATCCATATCCGCGCGCAGCGCCACCACCGGCCCAGGTTTGGCGCCACGCAATATAGCCACCACACCCGTGTAAGCGACTCCCGTTTTGACTTCAAGACCCAGGGCCTTTAGATGTTCGGCCACCAATTTTGCCGTGCGAACTTCGCGGTTACCAAGTTCGGGATGCTGGTGAATGTCGCGCCGCCACGCGATGACTTTTTGTTCCACCGCGCCGGCCAGCGCGTCCGCCTGCTCATATCCCGCTGGCCACGCCGCCGGCTGCCAAAGCAATGCAAGACCCAAGGCAAATAGGGGAAGCGCCGTCTTCATGATTCTGGTCCCTCGTGGTGTGTGATGAGATTACCGCATAACCCCGGTATATGACTTAGGTGGCATGGTCACGGCGAGCGAGAATACCTAGACTGCATCCGTCGCATCCGAAGTTCGAAAATACCGTTGGCATTGTAAGGGCCGTTGCATTTCCACGTCGCTGCCTTGAGCCACCGGTACGCGAACGTCGCCTGCGAACGCAAGTGTCCCTGGTGAAATGCATGGCGCTTCGCGTTACTCAATTGCAGTCATTAGGAAATTCAAATGAAAGCTAGTGCGATGATTGCCATCATGAGCGCAACGTTGTTCACCGGCACCGCTCTCGCCGACAGCGGGATCAAGAGCCGCGGTCCCGGCGATGCCTACAACGACATGATGCGCGATTGGACGGCAAAGCCGGGAGACACTCCCAAGCAGCAAGTCATGATCCGCAGCGAGGAAGCCGCCCACGCGGACTTGATGCGCAACTGGGACGCCAAGTTGGTAGGCGAACCGAAGAAAGAAGCCGTGAGCCAAAGCGAGCGTGACCGCTACATGGAACTCATGCGCGGAACCTTCCAGTTATCGAAAGTGAATCCGGAGTAATCATGTCTAGCCCGCAATTCTCACAGGCCGCCCCGATATGCAATGCGTCTTGCTTTGTCCAGGTCTCACCGGGGATCGGACATCATTGCCCTCGGAGACAACGGGCTGCGCGGGTGCTGGCGCGTTTATGCCTGCCATTTTCGGCATGCCCGCCTTGGCCGTATGTCCAATACGGCCAAGGCGTTCGAGCCAAAACTGGCTCGCCCTAAACGCGCCATCATCCCACGCCCCTGTGAGAAATGCGGGCTAGCGCGGGATGGTTGATTCCCTCCCGTGCTATTCCGGCAAGGCGAAGACGTATACGGACTCGCCTTGCTTGAACCCGAATAGCTGGTTTCCGCCCGCGGCGACAGCCACGTATTGCTTGCCGTCCACCTCGTACGTAATAGGCGGAGCATTCACCCCGGCGCCGCAATCGTGCTGCCACAGCATTTCACCCGTCCCTGAATCGAAGGCGTTGAATTTTCCGTTTCCCTCGCCCATGAAGAGCAGGTCTCCGGCGGTGGCGAGCACCCCGCCCACCAAGGGATCCGCCGTCTTCACTTGCCATTTGATGGCCCCGGAATTTTGCGTGTCGATGGCGCTCAACACCCCCCAGCGCGGTGCGTTGGAGGGTTCCAAGGAGGTGTAGCGTACCGCGGGTTTATCCGCGCTCGCTGAGATTTCCTTCAGGGTGTAACGCATGGGCCAATGCATCGCGGCCACGTAAGCCAGCCCGGTGCGCGTATCGAGCGATACTGGCGACCAGTTGGCACCGCCCGCGCCACCGGGCGCGATATCGATCCCCTCCGCAGTGGGCCGCTTGAACATGTTCTGCTGCGGCACGAAGGCATCCGATTTATACAAGAGCTTGCCGTCACGCCGGTCCAGCGCGTAGAACCAACCGGTCTTTCCCGCGTGACCCACGGCGGGAATGGTGTCGTAGCCCTTGGGCACGTCCATCAACACGGGCGGGCTCGCCACATCGTAGCCCCACATGTCGTGCGGCACCTCCTGGTAATACCACTTGACCTTACCCGTGTCCGCGTCCAAGGCCACGAGGGAAACGGTGTAGAGGTTGTCGCCCGGCCGCGTGAGATCGTCCATTTGCGGCGAAGGGTTACCCACACCGAGGAAGATCGTGTTGGTCTTGGTATCGATGGCGGGTGTGGTCCACGCCGAGCCACCGCCGCGTTTGGCGGCGTCCGGGTACTTCGCCATGTCGGCACGCTCGCGGGCCAGATCGCGTTCGAGTTTCACCCCATCTGGCGTGGCCGGGCTAAATTCTCCTTCCCAGCCTGTCACTGGCGTGGAGTCGAATTGCCATAGGCGCTTGCCGGTACTGGCGTCGTAAGCCGCGTAGAAACCCGCGCGTTGGCTCTGCCCCGCGATGCCCACCACGGCACCCAAGGGCGCCCCCTCGCGATCCGAATCCAGGTGAAGTCCATACCCGACGCCGGTGATACCGATGATCACCTTGCCCTGGTAGACGAGCGGCGCCATGCTGGCACCCACGCCCGTGGAACCGCTCACTTTGCTCTTGCGCAAGGGATCGTCCGCACCCAGTTGCTCGGTCTTCTCCGTTGCACCATCCAGATCCAACACCAAGGGAATATCCCAGACAGGCGCACCGGTCTTTTGATCCAATGCAATCAGGCGCGCATCCACGGTGCCGATGAAGACCTTACCGTAGGCCACCGCCACGCCACGATTGGCGGGGCCGCAACACATCTTGTCCGTGCGCCGTTTATGCTGGTAGCGCCAGATCTGCTGGCCGGTCTTGGCATTGAGCGCCACCACGTGATTGAACGGTAGCGATAAATACATTACCCCGTCCACCACGATGGGCGTGGCTTGAAAAGTGGAGGTGACTCCGCTCTTGAAAGTCCAGGCCGGCGTGAGTTTCTTGACGTTGCCCTTGCGGATACTCGCCAGCGGCGAGAAGCGCTGGTTGCTGTAGTCACGGCCGTGGCTCAGCCAATTCTTCGCGTCTCCAGCGGCGCCTAGCAGGCGCTCGTCGCTGACCACTCCCGGTTGGGCATGGGCACCGAGGCACATGGCAATTGCGCAAGACCCAAGGAAACTGGACAAGATTTTTCCAAGCATGATGAGATTCCTCCTTGGTTAATTGTATACCTGAGTCCGTGAGCGTTAAAGAATATGAGTGTCTGGAGAGATGGAGTTGATGCGGGATTCGAGGGAGTTGGCTAGAATTGATGACATCGCTATTGAGTGAAGCGCGATGATCAAATTCAAGCTCAAGCAAAGCGAATCGATTTTTCTCACGAGCCAGTCAGGTTTGGTATTTATTGGAGCGGCGCTCAAGCACTTCGTGGATCTTGACCGGCTCGATGAGAAGTTTCCCAGAGTCTTATCCAATATGGTTTGAGTCTGAAGGTGGGATCGTATTTCCAACATGGTTTGAGTCTGAAGGGGCGTAATTGGGTCGATCATTCTAGGAATGATGATCGACATGAACGAAACCAAACTCACGACGCTCGATCAGTTGCGGGC